>JAUXRP010000040.1:0-300000 GCA_030681675.1 Candidatus Planktophila sp. | reverse complement strand
TCAACTTCTTGTGCCACAGTTTCGACAGTTAATTCAAGAAGCGTCGCCATGAGATTTGGAAGGTTCCATGTATCTATTGCACCGGCGAATTCAATAATGTACGGTAGATGAAATAACTCTTTGCCCGTTGATTTTGGTGCAGGTAGTTCGTAGTAAGGCTCTGAAAGAAACTTCTTAAGTAATACCTGATCTACAACTCCAGTTGCAGCAATGGATCCGCCGTCATCAAATGATTTGGCACCTTCTGTGAAAGCAAAAATCGCAGCATCCATTAATCCATTTGCTGGACCAATGTCATAAGCAGTAGATGTTAATCCTTTTCCTGCAATTGTGATGTTAGAAATACCACCTAAATTTAAAGCGCCCTCAGGTTGCTCACTGGCATTAAATAACAAATGGTCGAGAATGCTTACCAATGGAGCTCCGTGTCCTCCTGCTGCAACATCTCTAGATCGAATATTCGAAAGGACGGAAACGCCTGTTTCTTCGGCTATCCAGCTTGGTTCACCTAATTGCAACGTGCCCTTAGCTTTGTGTTCGGCATCAATCCAGTGAAAGAGTGTTTGACCATGCGAAACAATGAGATCTGGCTTGAATTCGAAACGCTTCATAGTCCTTTGAGCCGCTTGGGAAAACTCTTGCGCAATTCGTGTATCTAAAATACAGACACGTTCCATCGTTATCTCGCGCGGAGGCATTGAATCTGCGATCAAATCATGAAGCTCGCTCGTGTATTCAACGCTTTCGAAGCCAACTTGCTTGATTTCAATTGTGTCGCCAACTTGCTCGAACTCACAACAAGCAATATCCATTCCGTCATACGAAGTACCGGAAATCATACCTATGATCTTCATGCCTTTGCCTCCATACATGCCACTTGGTGTTTCGGGGAGATTTCAGTAAGAATTTGGGGGACTTGCGCGCATGCCGGAGTGGCTTTTACGCACCTTAAGTGAAATGCACAGCCAGTCGGCAAATTAACCGGGTCAGGAACTTCGCCTTGCAGAGTTTTTGAAAGTGACTCGGGGTTACCGATAACTGTGTGATCAGGCATCGCTTGAATTAACGCTTGCGTATAAGGATGTTTAGGATCATTAATTACCTGCTCCCAATTTCCAAACTCTACAATTTTGCCTAAATACATCACTGCGACAAAATCACTAATGTAACGAATCATTGCAAGATCATGGCTTATGAAAATGTAGGTAAGACCTAACTTTTCTCGTAGATCAATTAACAGGTTCATCACTTCTGCTCGAACTGAAACATCAAGGGCGGAGACTGGCTCATCAAGTACTAAAAGCTTAGGTTCAGCGGCTAATGCACGAGCGATGCTTACTCGTTGCCTCTGTCCTCCCGAAAGCTGATGGGGATATCGATTTTTTAAATCATCTGCCAAACCGACGAGAGAGAGAAGTTCAGAGACGCGAGAATCAATGTCTTGCTTTTCAACTAACTTGTGAACGAAGATAATCTCACTTATCGCATCCCCAATTCTCTGTCTTGGATTAAGCGATGAATAAGGATCCTGAAAAACAAGTTGAACTACGGATTTCTTTGTTGAAAAGCTTCCCTTATTTACATTATGAATCGGTGAACCGTTCCATATAATGCTGCCACTATTAGGCGCTTCAAGTCCAGTGACGAGTCTTGCGAGTGTTGATTTTCCACAGCCACTTTCGCCAACTATTCCAAGAGTTTTTCCTCTAGGAAGTGTAATATCCACGCCATTAAGCGCGTGAATGATGGTTTGGGTTGAAACTATCTTATACAGCTTCTCTACATTCTTAATTTCAAGATTCATTATTTACTCCCTATCGGGAAGAAGCATGCTACTGAGCTGTCGTCTTTTATTACCGAAAGTGGGATTTCTTTATGGCATCGGTTCTGCGCGCGTGAACAACGGGCAGCAAATCCACAAGAATTCCCCACTAGCCAGGGCTTTTCAGGGACACCTGCGATTGAAGTTAAGCGTTCTCTTTGTGTACCAGTAGAAGTTGGAAGTGATGAGAGAAGTCCGTCCGTATATGGATGTTTAGGCCTCCTAAAAATCTCTTCAACGGTACCCGATTCAACGATTCTTCCGGCATACATAACGTTTAATCGGTTTACTAGATTTGCAACAACCCCTAAATCATGGGTAATCCAGAGCATTGACATATCTCTCTTTTTTCGAGCATCAGAAACAAGTGCCAAAATCTGCTGCTGAATGGTTACATCTAAAGCCGTTGTTGGCTCATCTGCAATCAGAAGTTTGGGCGATAGCAATAGGGCCATAGCAATCATAATTCGTTGGCGCATTCCACCTGAAAATTCATGCGCATAACTTTCCATTGCACGGTTCACATCTGGAATTCCAACTTCAGAGAGAAGTGCTCTGACTTGATTATCCGATTCAGAATCAATTCCGTCATGAGAGGCGATTACTTCTAGTAACTGTTTGCCGAGTTTCATCACAGGATTCAATGCAGTCATTGGATCCTGATAAATCATTGCAATTTCATTGCCACGTATCTGTCGTAACTCATCAGTTTTTAAAGTTAGAAGGCTCTTGCCGTTGAATAAAATTTCGCCACTTACAACACCAACACCTCTAGGTAAAAGTCCAAGAATTGAGAGCGCAGATAGGGTTTTCCCAGATCCACTTTCACCAACAACGCCGACGGCTTCACCTGGATTTATATGAAATGTAACGTTGTTTACGAGTACCCGTGGATCTTGAATAGTTGAAATTCCTAAATCAATAACTGATAACAATGGTTGTGCGGTCATGAGCTTCTCCGAGCTGGATCTAAGGCATCACGTAAGCCATCACCAACCAAATTCAATCCCACAACAACAATCGTTATAAAGAGTGATGGGAAAACCAGAGTCCACCACGCAAAGGCTGCGAGAGGTTGAGCTTCCGAGACCATTAGGCCAAGCGAAGGAGTCGGTGGTTGGGTACCTAAACCAAGGAAACTTAAGCCAGATTCAGTCAAAATCGCCCAAGATAGCGAGAGTGCTATTTGTACAACAATTGGCGCAAAAACATTTGGAAAGACATGTTTTCTCAGAATTCGAAAGGATGAAAAGCCAAGAACTCTCGAAATTTTAATGTAATCCATCTCTTTAACTGTTAAGACAGGACCGCGTGCTACACGAATAAATATCGGTGTGTAAACAACTCCAATTGCAAGAGCTGTGTCATACCAATCATTGCCGAGGCTAGCCACAATCGCTAAGGCCAACAAAATTGCCGGGAAAGCGAAAAATACATCACTTACGCGTGTTACTAATTGATCGAACCATTTACCAATATATCCTGCGAGAATTCCGAAAGAGACGCCTAAAGTGGCGGCGAGAGTGACAGCGGTAATCGACACAGTAAGCGATCTGCGCATGCCCTCTAATGTTCGCGAAAATACATCTCTACCAAACTCATCTGTTCCAAACCAAAAGTGGGCAGAAGGACCTTGCAAAATATTCTCAATGTGTTGTTCTACTGGGTCATAAGGCGTTATACCAAAGATTGAACAGATGGAAACAAGAATCATGATCAAAACTAGTACTGCGCCCACGATACCGCTCGTGCTTTGTAAATAGTAATGAAGTGCGCCTTTTGCCTTCTCCTCTTTATTTCTCATTTTTTTATCCGAGGATCGATTTTACGATAGATAATATCTGTTGCGACATTAATTAATACAAACATAATGGCAAAAATCATGATGCTGCTTTGTACAGTTGCATACTCGCGCTTCATGATTGCATCCAAAATCTGTCGCCCCATTCCGGGAAGTGCGAAAATCTTTTCGACAATTACCGCGCCACCTAACAAGTATCCGAATTGAATTCCAGTCATTGTCACAATGGGTATCAAAGAATTACGTAAAATATGTCTAAGCTGCACTGTATTATTTGGCACACCCTTGCCATGGGCTGTGCGTACGAAATCTTTGTCAACAGTTTCAAGTAGCGCAGATCTTGTTGTGCGCATAACCGGAGCAGCCACAGCGATACCAAGGACAAGACCCGGAAACATCATCTGTTGGAAGTTCATCCAGGGGTTCTCCCACGGTGTCATGTACTCATAACCATTGGGAAAGTAGTGAAACTTATTAGCCATAATTGTGACTATTCCAGTGCTCAAGACAAATCCTGGGATTGCTAAGGCCAATAATCCAAATAGTTGGCCAGCGAAATCCCTTGTACTCCCAGGCTTTTTAGCGCTAAACATTCCAATTGCAATCCCGAGAATTACGCCAAGCACAGTTCCAATAATTGCAAGTTCAATAGTTACTGGTAACGAGGATTTAGTAAGCGTGGCAACTGAAACGCCTGTGGAGTAGGCAAATCCAAATTTTCCCGAAAGGAAACTTTGCATCCAAGAGATGTACTGCATAAACAAGGATTGATCGATGCCATAGTAGACACGAAGCTCAGCTATCTGTTGTGGTGATAGCGCCCCTGTTTCAATTCCAAAGGCACCAGTAATCGAGTCTCCAGGAATAACGCGAAGAACTAGAAATACAAAAACCGATATTCCAAATAGTGTTGTAAGTACGCTGAGGGTACGGGAAACACCGGGGTACTTCATAATTCGTCTAAAGTTCATCGCTAGCTGCCTCCCATCCCTAAGCTGACATACTGTGAAATTTCAAGAAAAGGGCGGTGTGTGAAATTAGATTCCACACACCGCCCTCATGTACTTACTTGAGGTCTACCTTACGTAGTTCAATTAATGAACCTGTTGCAAGCGGGATGAATCCCGTTACATTCTTAGTAGCTACGCGGTATTCGTATGGTGAAAACAGCCAAATCCATACAGCGTTATCTTCCAACTCATTTGAAATAGCCGTATAAGCAGCTTTTCGGTCTGAGTCGCTGCCCGATGATTTACCTTTAGCAAAGTTAGCATCGAGTGTCGCAGATGAATATCCAGCAACCTTATTAAGGTTACCTGTTGATGTGAAGTAGCGGGTGTACATCGTGTCTGGATCGATACGACCACCATTGTTTGCAACAGATGATCCAAAGTTTCCAGCTAACCAGCGAGAAATAAAGGTCGAATCATCTACTGCATCAATCTCCATTGTGATTCCAGCTTTAGCTAGCTGAGATTTCAAGCTTTGAGCTGTGCCTGAAGCAGTAGCAAACTGAGTTGGTGCAACCATTGTTTTGAACGTTAATCCATTTGGATATCCAGCATCGGTCAAGTACTGCTTGGCCTTAACTAAATCAACGTTTGGACATGGGCGAGATTTTGGATTCGATGCATAAGCAGGACTTGTAATTGGCCCAATCACGGCACCTTCACCTGATGAAGCCGTTTTCACAACTTCAGCTCGGCTCACTGCGCATTGAATAGCAAGGCGAACGCCGAGCTTGTCGAATGGAGCTACTTTCGCATTAAGTTGGAGTGCAACATATGCCAAACCTGGAGTCTTATAGACTTTTAGGTTTGATCCTGCCTGCTTTGCAACAAGTGGACTTGTAATCACAGAGAACTGAATTGTTCCTGCATTAAGCGCAGAGATAATTGAAGCTTCTGTTGGGATCACGCGGAATGTAATTGTATCTAACTTTGGCTTTCCGCCCCAATAGGTTGTGTTGGCTGCAAGTTTGACACTTTGACCAGGCTCCCAGGAAACATATTTAAAGGGACCAGTTCCGTTTACAGTTTTACCAACATTACCCTCTTTTATATCATCGCTCGAAAGCATGGCCATGTTAACTCCATCTAGCGCAGCTAAAATAGCCACGTTAGGAATTGTTAGCTCAAGCGTGACTTCATATCCTGAAGCGCGAATCGATTTAATTGTCAATATATTTGCACGTGCTGCCGCTTTCGTAGCAGGATCAAGAATTCGCTCAAGAGATGCTTTTACATCTAATGCATCAAAGGCTGATCCATCTTGAAACTTAACACCTTTGCGAAGGTGAAGACGTAACTGCGTTCCCTCTGCATTGAATCCCCATGAGCGGGCAAGACCTGATCGAATATCTAATTTTGGTCCTACTTCGACTAGTGAGCCGTAGACAAGACCTAGTGCGCGAACAGTTGCAAAGCTAGTTGCTACCTGTGGATCTAACTTATCAATATCAAGCGTTAACCCGATATTTAAATCTTTGCTAGCCGCTTGTGCTGGTCCTGCTGCAATGAGTGACCCAGAAATTATGGATACTGATGCAGCAATCGCCACCAATCCGCGGATGCGGCGTTGTGAGATTTTCACTTATTTCCTCCTCGTTTGCGATTTGATGGTTGCGAGCGCATACCCTCGTCTGCACTCACTTTTGCTCCAGAGCGACTACCCACCGCTGCTCTAGATTCTTCAAGAGCTGACTTGGTGCCGCTCCAGTTTCTCTGTGCCAAAGCGACACAGAGACAATCAACCACCGTTAGTTGAGCAATACGGCTAGCCGTTGCTCCAGAACGGAAGGTGGTTTCCCGTGCCGATGTATGTAAAACAATATCTGCAAGAGCTGTTGCAGTACTTCTTAGAGCATTTGTAATTAAAATTATCGAAATTCCACGCGACTTGAATGCTTGCATAACATCAACGACATCTATTGTCGTACCGCTATGACTAATAGCAACTAGACAGTCACCGGCTTTAAGAAGTGATACCGAAGTTAAAGCAGTGTGTGCATCACTCCATGCAGTTGTAGATTTACCCTGCCTGTTCAACTTCAACTGTAAATCCATTGCTACATAACCACTGGAAGCAAGCCCAAATATTCCAATCGTTTGCGCGCTATTCCAAGCATCAACTGTTCTCATAAATGAGTTAATATCTAATCGTTCAGCAGTGGTTTGAATTGCTCGAGAATCGGCAAGGGCAATTTTTCTTATTACTTCTTCTATTGAATCTTCAAGTTCGATACCGCTATCAAGCTCAGAGATATTTTGAGTGTCTAAACCATTACGACTTACTTCGCTAATCAGAGCCCTTCGAAACTCCGGGAATCCCTTATAACCAATTGCTTTACTGAAGCGAACAACCGATGCAACTGATGTTTTACTGAAGTCAGCTAGTTGTGAAATATTTAGAAGTGAAACACCGTGCGGATCTCGAAGTACACAGTTTGCAATTGATGCTTCGCTGGCATGGAAGGATTTAAATGAGCTTTTGATTTCACCTAATAGGTCGCTATAGGAAGTACTATTCGTTGAGGGGCTCTTTAGCGAAACTGCCAATTGCTTACCCCCTCATGAAAATAACCTTCAAGAAATATTGTGATTGGTGAAAATTATCGCCGAAATCCCGACACGTCAAGCCTATTTTGGTAACGAATCGCCGTTATCTAACGATCGGTGAGTGCTTCTCGGATCCGATTTGATGATGCCTGTAAGCGCTCGCGCGCGATTTCAGGCTCAACATGCAGAAGCAGCATGAGAATCGCCACTTTCACCTCATGCCCCGAAGCTTTTAACGCCTCACTCGCTTCAATTTTTGTCGAACCAGTAGCAGTTTGTATTATTCGTACGGCACGATCTGCCAGTTTTCCATTGCTTACTTGCAAGTCGACCATCAGATTTCCAAAGGTCTTGCCAAGGCGGACCATTGAAACGGTTGAAATCATATTGAGGACAAGTTTTTGCGCAGTTCCTGATTTAAGCCGAGTCGAGCCTGCAAGAAGTTCGGGGCCAGAGTCGATGTCCAAGGCGTGATCACTAATCTTGCCGAGCTGTGAATTGGGATTAGAAGTTAAAGCGATTGTTAGCGCCCCGACTCTGCGCGCATATTCAATTGCCCCCATTACATATGGCGTTCGACCGCTTGCCGCAATTCCAACAACACAATCAAGTTGTCCAACATGTACAGATTTCAAATCCTTCACACCTAGTTCAGGCTGGTCCTCAGCACCTTCAGCGGCATTCTTAATTGCGCTGTCACCCCCAGCTATCAATGCTAAAACTTGATCCGATGTAACGGAAAATGTTGGTCCGCATTCGGCTGCATCTAAAATACCTAAACGCCCCGATGTTCCCGCGCCGATATATATAAGTCGGCCCCCTTGAAGCATTCGATCCACGATACCATCAATCGCTTTTTCAATTTTAGGAAGAACTAAACTTATGGCTTTAGGAACTTCGGCATCACTCTCATTCATGGCAAGTAATAACTCTGAGACTGTCATGACGTCGAGCATGTTAAATTTAGAATCAACTTGCTCGGTTCTTAGTAAACCTATCTCATGCTCGTTGTTAGCATTTGTCATAGTTCCAGAAGAATAGAGTAGATATTCAAAACTATCTAGCAACGGCGCATTCCTCTACACTTAATTCGTGATTCGATTTGCTCGTAAAGAGGATTCCCCCCGCATTCTTGCGCTTATAAAGGATCTTGCCGAGTATGAAAAAGCACCGTTAGAGGCCAAAGCTACGCTCGAAGCGATAGAAGAATCTCTCTTTTCGCCTAACCCGCATGCCTATTGCCATGTGGTCGAAGTCGACGGACTAGTAGTTGGAATTTCAATCTGGTTTCTTAATTATTCAACCTGGCTCGGTAAGCCCGGAATTTACCTTGAAGATCTCTACATAGATCCCGCTTATCGCGGAAAAGGTTTTGGTCTAACACTATTAAAAGAACTCGCAAAGATATGTGTCGAACGAAATTACGAGCGATTACAGTGGTGGGTCCTTGATTGGAACCAGCCTGCAATTGAGTTCTACAAATCCCTTGGAGCTGTGCCCATGGATGCGTGGACCGTATTCCGAGTTAGTGGAGATGCACTCAAGAAGTTAGCCGTTAACTCTTAATCACCAAGTCAATTTCTATCTATGTTCAAAATATCCAGCGCTTGCCAATCTGCACTTATTCCCGGCGCGCGCAACTAATCTTATCGCCCCAATCTTACGGGCGGGTCTGGGCATATCGCTTTAATATCGCAAATCGATGGGCACCACCTTGAATTTCGACCAAAGTTTAAGCCTTCTATTTGCAAGCTCTTATATTTGCTTTTTCTTTGGCAAATAACCCATGCGTTTAGATATACGTGCTGCCGAATCAAGAAGTAGGGGTACGCATTGGGGAAGTTCGGACTTAAATCGATCTGCAGGGCCACAAATGCTAATTACTGCAACTGGTTGACCTGAACGGTCAAAAATAGGTGCGGCAACAGATGCGGAGCCTACCTGACGTTCGCCAACTGATTGTGAAAATCCTCGAGTACGAATCTGACGCAGTTCATTAATAATCTTAGAAGGGTCGGTTGGAGTCGCAGGTGTTAAAGGCTTCAGTTTCCGCTTCAAATATTGCAAGATTTCCGTTTCGGGCATCCATGCTAAGAAAGCTTTCGATGAGCTTCCGGCATGAAGAGGATAAGTTATCCCCATTGCAACAGACATTACAATCTCTCGGTTAGGAATAACCTGATCGACATACAACCTCTCAAATCCAGATCGAATAGAAAGTGTTGCAGTTTCTTGAGTTGCCCGAGACAAAGCTGCTAACTCGGGCGCAGCAATTGAACGTATATCGAGTTGAGATAAACAAGTAAGACCAAGCGCCAACGAGGATGTTCCTAACGCGTACCGTCTTGTATCTTCAATTAAATCAACAAAACCCCTACTCCTAAGAGAGGCCAAGATTCTATGAACTGCTGCTTTTGATATTCCGAGGTTAAGGGCAATTTCAGTGACGCCTAAATCTGATTCACCGCATTGTGAAAAAAGCAATAACACATCGGCTGCGCGTTCTACAGTCGCAATACGCTGTGATTTACTTTTAGAAACCATTGATCGTGCCTTTCCCAAAATGGAATCTCGTTCCGCAGAGCGTAACACCATAAAATTGAATTGTGAAGAGGAAACACTTGTTGATGCACCACATTTCAGGTATTGTAATGGAATAGAGTTTCACTAGGTGGAACACTCGGTTTTTGTGAAAGGTGCGGCGATGGCGACATACGACTTACTGATTAAAAATGTAAAAGTGGTAAATCACGATGGCGAATCTGCTACGCCACAAGAAATTGCTGTTACCGATGGCATCGTCACGGCGATCGGTTCCGGGCTAGATGAAAGCAACTCTAAGAAGGTTGTTGATGGCACCGGGCGCGTGGCATACCCGGGAGCAATTGATAGCCACCAGCATTGGGGTATCTATAACCCTCTCGACCAAGACACCGTAACTGAAAGTAAAGCATCTGCCCAAGGCGGCGTCACCACCGCGATTACGTATATGCGCACCGGCCAGTATTACTTAAATAAAGGTGGCAGTTATTTAGACTTCTTCCCTGAGGTGTTAGCGCTTAGTGAAAATCGTGCACACATTGATTACGGTTTCCATTTAGCTCCAATGACCAAGCAGCACATCTCAGAAATTCCCGAAATCATTTCGCAATTCGGTGTGAGCTCGTTCAAGATCTTTATGTTCTACGGTAGCCATGGTTTACATGGTCGCTCAAATGATCAGAGTTCATTCTTGATGACTCCCCCAGATGAGCGTTACGATATTGCCCACTTTGAATTTGTAATGCGTGGAATTCAATCAGCGCGCGAAAAATTTGGCGACAAGGCTGATGCAATCTCACTCGGTTTGCATTGCGAGACTGCAGAAATCATGAACGCGTATACCAAGATAGTTGAAGAAGAGGGTAAATACAGCGGGCTTGAGGCATATCACCAATCACGCCCGCCACATTCAGAAGGTTTGGCAATCACAATCGCTTCGTATTTGGCATATGAAACTCAACTTCCAAATATAAATTTGCTGCACTTATCATCGCGCAAAGCGGTAGAGGCTGCGCTCATGATGCAGAAGACTTTCCCGCATATCAATTTCCGTCGCGAAGTCACTGTAGGACACTTGCTCGCCGACATCGAGAACTCCAAAGGTGTTGGGGGCAAGGTAAATCCACCACTTCGTCCGCGCGCTGATGTGGAATCACTTTGGGGCCACCTCAAAGCGGGCGAACTCGACTGGGTGGTTAGCGATCACGCTTGCTGCAAAGAAGAACTTAAGTTTGGAAATCCCAAAGAAGATGTCTTCTTGGCAAAATCTGGTTTCGGTGGCGCTGAATATCTATTGCCAGGAATGGTTACGGAAGGTCTAAAGCGCGGTTTAACTCGACCAGAAATCGCCAAGTTAACTTCATATGCACCTGCCCAACGTTATGGCTTAAAGAACAAAGGTTCGTTAGCGGTAGGTTTTGCAGCCGACATCGCTCTCGTTGATGAGAATGTCAATTACACAGTGCGCGCTACTGATTCAGAATCGACGCAGGAATACACACCGTTCGAAGGTTTCACTTTAACTGCCAAAGTTACCGACACATTTGTGCGCGGCAATCACGTTCTAGAGAATGGCAAGATTGTTGATGCGGCCGTTGGAAAATATCAGTTCCGAGCTTGAGCGCATTAAAAGGAATTCGCGTACTTGATGCCGCAACTCTATTTGCGGGGCCGATGGCTGCCACCATGTTGGCAGATTTTGGCGCTGAAGTGATCAAGATTGAACATCCGACTAAAGGTGATCCAGTTCGTTTGCACGGACACTCAAAAGATGGCGTACCGCTTTGGTGGACCATGTTGGCACGTAATAAGAAAACCCTTGCACTTGATTTAGGAAAGCCAGCTGGTAGCGAAGTATTAAAAGAGTTAATTAAGAAATCCGATGTCTTCATTGAAAATTTCCGCCCAGGCACGTTAGAGCGTTGGGGAATTGGCCCAGAAGTTTTATTAGCGATCAATCCGAAAATTATTATTGCTCGCGTAACTGGTTTCGGTCAGTTTGGTCCTTACTCAAATCGTGCCGGCTTTGGAACTTTGGCGGAATCGATGAGCGGCTTCGCCGCAATGACTGGCGAAGTAGGTGGGCCACCGACTTTGCCACCATTTGGTTTAGCCGATGGCATAGCTGCATTAGCTACCTCGCAGGCAGTTTTAACTGCTTTGGCAGCGCAGCAGAACCCACTTAGTGAAGCTTTCGGAAAAGGCCAAGTAATTGATTTGGCAATTATCGAGCCGATCTTGGCGATTTTAGGACCTCAACCAACTGTTTATGATCAACTCGGAATCGTGCAGCCACGTTCTGGAAATCGTTCGGTAAATAATGCCCCTCGCAATACTTATAGAACTAAAGATGCTAAATGGGTAGCCATCTCGACATCGGCTCAGTCGATTGCGGAACGAGTAATGCACTTAGTTGGTCATCCTGAAGTTATCTCCGAACCATGGTTTGCTTCCGGTGGCGAACGTGCCAAGCATGCCGACTTACTCGATGGCTATGTTTCCTCCTGGATTGCTGAACGAGATACTGCTGAAGTTGTTTGCGCTTTCGAAGAAGCTGAAGCAGCGGTTGCTCAAATTTACGATATTCGGGACATCATGGCCGACAAACAATTCCAAGCCCTCAACACGATCACTACCGTTGAAGACCCGCAATTAGGACCAGTAAAAATGCAAAATGTTCTTTATCGCTTAAGTGAAACGCCAGGTGCAATTAACTGGACAGGTCGCGCTAAAGGACAAGATACCTATGAAATTCTGGCAGAAACGATAGGTCTGTCAGAAAGTAAAATTGCCGAACTCGAAGCCGTGGGAATCATCTCGCAAGCCGAATCAGCCAAGGGAAAGTGACGCTATGACCAAAATCTGGGATCAGCTAAAAGATGCTCGAGTTATTGATCTTTCACAGCCAATGTTTCGTGGCATGCCGCAATCCCCTAATCACACTCCGTTTCGCATGGTGCTTGACCGACGACATGGCGATGTAGTTTCTACAGCTGGTGGTTCTGCTTCAAATGAAATTATTGTTACTGGTGCACATGTTGGTACTCATATTGATGCACTTGCACATGTCTCATTCCAAGGAAAACTATTCGGCGGTATAGATGCGCAATCGGTAATGAACCATATGGGGTTTAGCAAGCACGGAATCGAATCGGTAAAACCATTTTTATGCCGTGGCGTTTTTCTAAACGTGGCAAAGGCCTTAAATAAAGAGGTTCTCGGCCCAGATTACGAAGTCACAATTGCCGACCTTGAAGCCGCGCAGAAATTAGGGGGAGTTGAAGTAAACGAGGGTGACGTTGTATTAATTGGAACTGGCTGGGCAAAGAACTGGGGCGAGAAAGAACTTTTCCAAGGCCAAACACTTGGTACTCCTGGAATTGGCCAAGCTGCTGCTAAATGGTTAGCTGCAAAGAAGCCAAGTGCATGCGGTGGCGAAACAATTGCCTTCGAACATATTCCAGCTGGTGCTGGTCACCGTGAACTACCTGTTCACCGCGTCTTTTTAGTGGAGTCCGCAATTCATATTATTGAAACCATGAAGCTAACTGAGCTGGCTGAAAGCGGCGCTTCAGAATTTCTCTTTATTCTGGCACCACTTAATTTGCAAGGTGCTACCGGATCACCCACTCGCCCATTGGCTGTATTGGTTTAATGAATCTTACGAGCAGCGAAAAAACTAGCGTTCAGCTTCTGGCTGAGTTCGCTGCAAATACCAAAGTTCTCTCATCTGAAATTACCGCTGATGCCTGCGAACGAATTCTTGATGTACTTGGAAATAGTTTGGCTGGCCGCGCGGAATCGATCCATGAAACAGACCCTGATCGCGCTGTCGAACGAGTCGTAGCGGTATGGGGCGGAAATCCAACTTCGAGTGTAATTGGCTCACAATTAAAGTTGCCATCTGCAAGTGCGGCGTTAGTCAATGGCACCTTGGCCCATATTCTCGATTTTGATGACACTCACTTGCCTTCGGTTCTACATCCTTCGGCTTCGATAGTTCCGACCGCATTGGCAGTTGCCGAAGAGGTTGGTGCGTCGCCTGATCAAATTCTGCGATCAGTTGCTATCGGTATCGAAATTACCAACCGTCTTGGCATGGCGTCATACATTCCAAGTGCCGGCAATTCAATCTTCTTCGAAAAAGGATTCCATGCTACTTCGATCTGTGGAACCATCGGTGCCTCAGTAACTGCTGCGATTTTGTATGGTCTTGAAGAAGCGAAAATCGCTGATGCCATGGGAATCGCAGCAAGTATGGGTGCCGGAATCATTGAGGCTAATCGCACTGGCGGCACGGTAAAGCGAGTTCACTGCGGATGGGCAGCTCACGGTGGCGTAGTCGCCGCAAGCATGGCACGCGAAGGTATTACTGGTCCACCAACTATTCTTGAGGGTCGCTTTGGATTTTTCAATGCATATTTAGATGGTCAATACAATGCCAACGCACTGTTAGATGGCTTAGGCGATCGTTGGGAACTCTTAAAGACTGCCTACAAACCATACCCAACTAACCATTTCACTCACCCAGGTATTGATTGCGCTTTGGCGCTTCGGGCGCAAGGCATCAAAGCATCGGATGTGGAAAATATTGAGCTAGGAGTTGCAGCGCCTGTGATTCGCACCATTGGCGAACCTCGAGAAGAAAAAATTCATCCTAAATCTGGTTATCACGGAAAATTTTCTGCGCCATACACGATAGCAACAGCATTTCTCGGTGGTGGTGGGTTAGGTATCTACCTCGATGATTTCTCGGAAAGCAATTGGGATCAACCAGAGCGGTTAGAACTGGCAGCAAAAGTAACTGTCGTTGCTGATGATCGAGCTACACAAATTTTCCCAAATGCCTTCGCCGCAGTGCTGACTGTTAAAACTAAAGATGGCAAAACTCATTCCCACCGAGTAGATGCCAGTTTAGGAAGTAAAGAAGCGCCACTTACCAAAGCGCAGATTATGCAGAAATTTAATTTAAATGCTTCGCGTTACTTGACCACTGATTCAATTGCGCAAGTCTCCAAATTTGTGAATTTTGAAAACCAAGGTGACCTAGCCTCATTAATGAAACTCTTATCAACTAAGAACATATAAACAGAAGGTATTTAAAGTTTGCTGCATTAGAAAATCTAAGACGTTTATCTACTTTCCTGTAACTAAGGTACGACGAGCAATTTTGGCAATCGCTTCATCAATCATGCGGCCTTTGGCATCGAGTGCAACACCACCTCCTGCCGCAGCTAGGCGATCGAGAATATCTTGTGCCGCAGCAAGTTCTTCAGCATTAGGTGTAAATACCTCGTTAGCAATTTCAATCTGTGCTGGGTGAATACATGCACGACCGAAGTAACCCCACTTTTTAAAATCTTGCGAGCTCTTGCGATAAGCAACTAGATCTTTAAAGTTAGTCGATACCGCAGCAACTGGTGGATTAATTCCTGCTGCAGCACTCGCGAATACTGCCATGCTGCGAGCGAATTGTGTGGTGGTTTCACCAGCAGCGTCGGAAACGCGTAAATCAGCGCGTAAATCAGCTTCGCCCAATTGCAAGCGAGTTACACGTGGGCCAGTTGCGATCGCTTGCGCATTGAAAACGCCAGCTGCCGATTCGATTAATGCAGAAACTTCCAGCGGCTTAGAAATGCCACGAGAGCTTTCGAGCCCAGTTAGAATTGAATTTAGGCTTTCAATTTCTGCCAAAGTTGATGCTTTAGCTAAAACAATTCCACAACAATTCTGGTGAACTGCAGCCGCTAAATCAGACTCGAGGACACCTTTTTCTGGATTGACGCGCACCCAAATCTCTACCGAAGAATCGAGATCATTGAGAAAAGAAGTTAGGTTTTCGCGAGCGGTACCTTTATCGGTTGGCGAGACACCATCTTCGAGGTCAACAATTAGCGCATCCGCACCACGGCCAAGGGCTTTAGTTAATCGCTCTAAATCATTGGCAGGCACATATAGATGGCTACGTGCGCTCATTATCCGATTCGTGTCCTTCCACTAAACAGTGATTTAGAAGTGGACATATCTAGGATATGAATAGTTCTTTGTGCATAGAAACACAATAACATATTCAAATAGAAGAGTTAGCTATTTAGCGATTTCCAAATTTCAACACATTTTTGAGAAACTTGAATATCTTCTACCCCTGAGGCGCCTGCACTTGCAATTGCGCCAACAATTTCACCATCTAGATAGAGCAACTCGCCGCCCATGGAGAGAACCAATTTATTGGGACTTGTTCCCATAATGCTCGTATAAACAACTGGCCTCTTTTCAGCAGCTTCAACCGTTTTCGCAGTTGGTCTGCCAAACCAGATAGCAGTGCGAGCTTTTGCTGCAACCGACTCAATCGCTGCCATCGAAGCGCGCTCAGTTCGAGCGAATGAGACCAGATTTCCACTGGCATCGACCAAAGCCACGGTCATCTCTAAGCCAAGTTCTTTTGCGAAATTAATACCGGCTAAAACAACTTGTTGCGAAAGCTCTGGTTTATGAATATGTGCACTCATTGCGATACTCCCCTGCTTCTAGGTTAATTAATTTAACGAGCACCGCGAACTCCATAATAAATTCCGGCCGATTCAAGTAGTCGCTTCTGAACTTCACGGGCGTTAGCGAAGATTTCCTGCGGATTCATGCTTTGATGTTTGTAATCGAATATATACCACTTGCCATCCATTGCAACGTGCTTAACACATTTGGATTTAGCTGCCATTACAACTTGAGAAATTAGGCCGGCAGGTGGCTGCAGCTCAGGCGAGTTGCCATCAATTACTAGTAAATCTGCTCTTTTGCCCTTTTCAAGAGAACCAATTTGGTCAAATAACTTTAAAGCCTTAGCACCATCTCGCGTGGCCATCTCTAAGGCTCTAAGCGGCGTGAAAGATTCTTGGTCGCGGTTGAGACTTCGTTGCGCTAAAACTGTAGTTTTCATCGTTTCAAAGAAATCATGGGAACCATTTGGATGATCTAAACCAAGACCGACGGCAATTCCTTTCTCGCTATATCTACGTAAGTCCGGAACCACTAAGCCCATATGCATATTGCTAACTGCGCAATATGCAGCAGATGCTCCACTTTGGATAACTAATTCAACTTCTTCATCATCGAAGTGGACTGGGTGCGCAAGTAATGACTTATCATCGAGTACGCCAAGTTTGTCTAAATGAACTAGAGCCGGATATCCGAATTCCTTGCGAGCCCATTGATCGAATTCCTCTGAGTAAGTCAGATGCATAGCCATTAAATAGTTGCGCTCAGCATGGAGTGCTTTTATCAATTTATCTGTGACGCGAGGCAACGAGAGCGGCTCAGGCTCAATCGTTACACGTTCATTTTGATAAGTAGCGCGTAAGCGCGCTAATTCTGCGACAGACTCGGAAACCGTTAATTGATACTCACTTGGGACTAGTTCGGTCTTATTGACAAAAGCCGCGCAGAAAATTACGCGAAGACCTGATTTAACCGCAGCAGAAATGGAGCCATCTAGTTTCGAGAGACCTTTCCAGGTCGATTGTGAATCAGTTGTGGTGGTTATGCCACTTTCCAATAATTGCAAGTATCCAAGCGAAGCTCCAGCCTCACATTGATCACGATCAAAGCCAACTGACAATTTTAGCCAAGCCCCCTCGCTAACCGTGCCAACGGCCATCTTACGTTTTGGTTCTGTTCCTTGAAGCAGTGAGCTGGCAATGTGATGATGAGTATTTACAAATGAAGGTAACAAGATGTCATCTGCAAAATCGAGCAGGGTTTCACCGTTCTGCAATTCTGGCCTACCCGGGCCAACTTCGGTGATCAGGTTATCTTTAATGCGCAGAAAACCCGGAGAGTAAATATCACCGGCATCATTCATGGTTATAACAGCCGCGGCATAAATTAACTGCGCATTGCTATTAGTCATGATATGCCTCTCGAAATTCACTTAATTGACTCTAAAACTAGGAGTTTTTCTGGGCAGCCTCACGTTTTGCAATAGCTTCATCCCATTGTTCGCGCAATGGATATTCTGATGGGCCGACCTCGGTGATAATTCGCATTATGCGATCCATAAACTCATCGCGAGTCTTATCAAGAACTAATTTTTCAGAATCAGTTGGTTTGAACAAATCAATATCGCCTGGCTTAAGTTCGCCGTTGCGAACGAGCTGCATTTCAAGTGCTCTAATTCGAGTATTAGCAACATGTAAATCCATGCCCAGTTGAAGAATTAAATCGAATAACTTAGAAACTTGAGGGTTACCGAAGAAATCAAATTCTTTAGACATTAGGCCACCTTCGTTGCTTGTAGAACGCACCATGGGAAGTGCCAGTCAGATCGTTCTGGCCAACCTTGTGGACGCAAACCATCAGCGCGTTCATCAAAGGCAACCCATTTGACATCTTTCAAACCAAACTTTTCACATTCTTTAACCAAGTCAGTTGCAAATAATGCGCGGAAATATGGTTCGTTATTGCGTTCGGCATGCTCGTATACAGTGGCATCTCGCACTGGATCGCCAGTTGGTTGGAATTCGAGGAATCGTATTACGCCACCAGGCTTTAATAATCGGGCAGCTTCGCCGATAGCTTCAATGATTGCAGTTTGTGGCATCTCATGGAGAATCATGGTACCGGTAACTAAGTCGACTGAAGCATCAGGCAGCCCAACTTTACGGCCATCCTCCTGGCGGTAGTGAATTGGTAGACCTTCGGCTTCGGCTTCAGCATGAGCCAATTTCAAACCTGGTGCAGCTAAGTCAACACCGATTACCTCAGCACCTGGATATCGATGAACTAATGGCCGCGTACTCTTACCAAAACCGCAGGCGATATCTACTATACGAGCATTTTCTGGAAGATCTGGAAGCGCAGTGTTAGCAAATAACTTATGGAACTTATAGCCATCGTTATCACGCAACATTACGATTCGGGCTCCGAATTGGTAGACATAACCCGATAAATCATTTGAATAGAAACTACCCGGCTGCATGTGAATATCAGTTTCGGTGTACCAGTTAGGTAGATTAAGTTCCGGATCCAATTTAAGCGAACCTTTGCCTACTACGGGTGCTGCATTTAATTGCGCAAGTAGTTCATCGCTACAACGGAAAACTACATCACTACCTAACCGCCACATCATTTTCTGGCCAATCCGCTCGAGATGGCTAAACCAAGAATAAAGTGACATATTCTTCATTTTAATTTCGCCCTCTTGAGGCGAGGAAATTTTTTCACCAGAGTTCTTAAACTCATTGACGAAGGCTGGATATACTGTTGCCGACCATTGCTTTCTTAGAGAAAGAATGAAGTCAGCGCTGGCTCGTTCATCTAGAGTCAACATCTCTTCTATATCGCGCATATCTTTTCCTCTTCTCTCTATCCAATTTCTAAAACTTAATAAGCCTGACAAGCACACCCATCAAATGCTGGCAGTAAAGCCATTTCGGTAGGCAAGATTGGATCATACTTAGGCTTCCAATTGAACTCTCTTGAATCTGGTTCGTAAATAGTGCTAAGTGGACCGCCTACCGTTCTAAATAAATAAAGATTGCCGGTCATTGATCCAAAAGGGCCATGTGGTTCCTCAGGTGGGCGCCAGAAATAGGCTCCAGGAGTCATTGTGCCTAAGTGGCCAACTAACTCACCTGATAGTAGGTATGCCTCCTCAACAACTGGGTGTTTCTCAGAACGCATTCCATATCGCAGCGGCATAGTTCCAAGTACCCAAGTTTCATCTTGAGTTACCGGATCACGGCGCATCCATTTGCGACCGGCGCCAGGTGGGAAATCAGGATTGAAGTTTCCGCCCCATTCGCCTGTAAGTGCATCGATATGTTTGATTACTCGCTCTACCTCAAGGTCTGGGCTATTTGAATCAGCGGTGATTGCAATTGGAGCAACGCTAAAAAATGTCAGGACTATGGCACCATTGCTTGAAATTTCTTTTGTGTGATATCCCCTTGGAAAGTGGCCATAGTTATAACGAGCGTACTTTTGGCCATCAATAGTTATTTCGCCATCGATTACAAAGAATTCTTCATCTGCACTTAAATAGTGGCTATCAGAATATTTATAACCCTCGGGATATTTAAGGAGTAGCGAACAACCACCACTTTCGATATCCAAACTCAACTCACGAATCAAAATTCCTGGACGAACCTTGGTTACATATGCTTTTTCAAGCCATGGTAGTTGTTGAGATTGTATGAACTCAATAAACGGTCTGCCCATTTGTTTCTCCTAAGTACTCAGTTATTTTGATGAGATGAAACTGATATTTGGTTGCAACTCACCTGGATAGAAACAGGCAACTTTGCGACCATTCGGCAAAATTTGTAAATCTGGAGTATTAGAACTGCATTCTAGTCTGGCGATTGGGCACCGTGGGTGGAACGAGCAACCTGTTGGCCGTGCTATCGGAGATGGAGGTGCACCATTTAAAACAATGCGGTCGCGGCGAGATGCCTCATCAAGAGCAGGCACTGCCGAGAGCAAGGCAGCGGTATATGGATGCTGAGGGTTTGCTACAACATCGTCGCAGGCGCCTTCTTCGACAACTTTGCCTAAGTACATAACTACAACTCGCGTGGCTAAGTGATAAACAAGGCGTAGATCATGTGAAACTAAAATATAAGAGATATCGCGCTCTTCTTGAATACTTTGCAGGAGATTAACTATCTGGGCTTGTGTCGATACATCTAGAGCAGAAACTGGTTCATCGGCAACCAATACTTTGGGATCTAAAGTTAGCGCACGGGCAATTGCGATTCTTTGGCGTTGACCACCTGAAAATTGGCTAGCCCGACGGTTTAAGAAATCTGCACTTAGCCCAACAGCCCTAAGTGATTCACCAGCTTTTTCATCTCGCTCTTTAGCGCTTAACTTAAAGTGCGCACGTAGTGGTTCGCTTATTACCTGCGAAACTGTCATGCGTGGATCCAAACTTGAGTATGGATCTTGAAACACCATCTGCACTTTCTTGCGAAAATCCTTTAGTGCTTTTTCAGATAAATTAGTTATCTCTTGCTCTTCAAAGAATATTTGCCCTGAAGTTGGTGCATAAGCTCGCATGAGGGAAAGCGCTAAGGTAGTTTTACCGGAACCAGATTCACCGACGATCGCAACTGTCTCACCTGCATTTACATAAAATGAAACTTTATCGACTGCGCGAAGTGAACCGGCTGGAACTCTAAAAGTTACCGAAAGATCTACCGCATCTATAAGTCTCTTAGCTGAGCTCATTTAGTCGTTCCTGTCACTGGGTGAAAGCAAGCAATGTTGTCGATAAAGGTAGGCTCTGCTGCGTTGCATTCCGCGTCTGCAAAGGAACAGCGAGATGCAAAGCGACAGCCAGGCACAACTTCGGAGATGGTTGGCGGAGATCCCGGAATTGGGTTAAGCGCTGGTCTCGCCTGATCAAACTTAGGGATTGCAGATAACAAACCACGTGTATATGGATGCTTAGGATTACTTAGAATTTCTGAAACTGGGCCTTGTTCAACGATATTTCCAGCGTACATAACCACAATACGATTACAAACATCAGCTGCAACAGCTAAATCGTGAGTAATAAGCATCAAGGCTGCATCACCCATTCCGCTGCGCAATAAGTCCAATATTTGAGCCTGAATCGTGGCGTCAAGGGCGGTGGTCGGCTCATCAGCAACAACTAATTGAGGCTTATTGATCAATGCTAACGCGATCATTACGCGCTGTCTTAATCCACCTGATAGTTGATGCGGATATGACTTCATTCGCTCTTTCGGTGCCGGAATTCCAACTGCAGTTAAGACATCTAGAACTCTAGCTCTGGCTTCTTTCTTACTAATCTGATTGTGACGTCTGACAGATTCAGAAAGCTGACTTGAAATAGTGCGAACTGGGTTTAGCGATGTGAGTGGCTCCTGGAAGACCATGGAGATGTAATTTCCGCGCAATTTTCGCGCCACAGTATCTGGTGCGGTAACCATATTAGTATCCCCAATTAGTATTTCACCTTCAACTTTAGCCGCCGATGGCTGAATGCCTAACATGCTAAGGCCCATCATTGTTTTACCAGAACCGGACTCGCCCACAATCGCAATACGCTCGCCTGGATTAATAGTTAGGTTTATGCCACGGACGACTGCCGAATACCCCGCTGGAGTTGGAAAACTAACAACCAAATTCTTAATCTCGATGGCATTACTCATTGCGAAACTCGCGTACTTCTAGAGTGTTCACGTGCATTTAAGCCTTCGCCCAAAAGATTGGCGGTAAAGATGGTAATGATAATGGCAGTAACGGGACCAAACATCATCCAAGGTGCGGTTTCCATATATAACCGACTCTCGTTGAGCATATTTCCCCAAGTCGGAGTACCAAGTGGCGCACCCAAACCGAGAAAGGAAAGGCCGCTCTCAGCTATCAGAAGTTCAGCAAAGGTGAATGCGGCGACTACCTGAATTGTTGGACGCAGCGCCGGAAGAATATGAGTGAAGATAGATCGAATGCCGCCAATTCCAAATAAGCGGGCAGCTGTTACATACTCGCGTTCGCGCAAAGTGAGGGTCTCGGCATAAACAATTCGAGCGATAGTGGGCCAGCTAACTAAGCCTAAAGTTAGAGCTAGCGGCCAAAAACCGCGGCCAATAACAGTAACGATGGTGACTGCGATAATTAAATAAGGGAACGAAATTCCAATATCAATTACTCGGCTCAAAATAATTCGCAGATGCTTTCGACTCCATGCCGCGCTGACCCCAAGTGAGATTCCGATAAAGCTACCTAGCGTGGTTCCGACAGTTCCTATACCGAGTGACCATCTGAAACCAGCTATAACACGCGAGTAAACATCTTGGCCCAGCGCATCAGTTCCAAGCCATGCTCCTTTGAGACTCGGTGACTGTAATCGCAGCGTCAGATCTGAGAGTGCAGGGTCGACTCGATAAAAATAGGGTTGAAAGATTGCAATCACAAACAGGAGCATGAAAAGGATGGCACTTATTTTCAATGTTAATAGCGATTTATTCTTACTCTTAAAAATTTTCCGTCTGGTAATTGGCATAACTGGTTTTTGTAATTCTTGGTTCATAGCTGGCTCCTGCGCAATCTTGGGTCAGCTAATCTGAAGACTTGATCCATGACTAAATTAACAATAAAAACTAAATAGGCAACTACAAATACAGTTGCTTGGATCGTAGGAAAATCCAAATTCGTTATTGACTGCACCAAAATTAGACCTAGTCCTGGCCAAGCAAAGATATATTCGGTGATAAGCGCACCTGATAATAGGAAAGCAAATTGTGCGCCAAGTAAAGATGCTGTTGAAAGCAGAGCATTAGGTAGAGAATGCTTGATTAATAGATCTCTCGGAGACGCACCGTTGGCTTTGGCGGTTCGGAAATAATCTTGGTGTGTTGTATCTTCGATACTTGCTGCTACTACTCGAATTAAGTTAGGTGAAAGTGCAAGGGAAAGAGTTGCAGTCGGCAGCACCCATGACCAAGTCCCGGTACCGGCAATCGAAGGCAGCCAACCAAGCCAAACTGAGAAGATTTGAATAAGTACAAGTCCGATTACATAGGCTGGCGTGCCCTGTGCCACGCTCACTAAAGTGCTTAGAATCTTGCGGCGACGCTGAGTTGGCTTTGCTCCAAGCCATACGCCTACTGGAATAGCCATAATTGAATTAAAGAAGACCGCCAAGAATGTAAGTTTTAGAGTTGAAGGTAGGTACTGGAGTACGAAACCAAGAGCTGGCTGCAAATTTACAAGAGATTTTCCAAAATCAAGTCGCGCGATATCCCAAATAAAAATTAAGTATTGCTCTATTAGCGATTTATCAAAACCATATTCGTCAGAAATGGCAGCGATTGTCTCTGGGCTTGCTCCTTCACCTGCCATCAAGATGGCTGGGTCACCGGAAAGGCGCAGCAATAAAAAGAGAGTTGTTGAGATAGTCCCAAGCAGAATTAATAACTGAAGTAGTCGTGATCCAACTACTAGCAATCTAACCTTCAAAATTTAGCCTTTCTATTATGCGAGCCGGGCTCTCGGATGAAAGCCCGGCTCGCATTTATAACTTTAAAACGATATTTTGTGTTAGTTCTAAATACCTTAATTAGCGTACGTAGATATTTTCGTAAGCGATAGCGCGGTTTCCTGCGGAGAATCCGTACACGCCCTTACCAATAGCATAAAGATCGATTTGCTCAACGATATAAAGTGCAGGCGCACTAGCAGTTACCTTAACTGCTACTTCCTTTAGAATCGCAAGTCGCTTAGCTGCATTAAGTTGTATAGAAGCCGACTTTATTAAGGCATCTTCTTCTGCGTTGCAGTAGAAAGCACCAACTGGCTTACATACGAAGATTGCATACGGACGAGAGGCATCTCCACGTGGGGCAGAGTTCCAAGAAAGTCCGAATGCATCACCCTTCCAGCTATTTGCGTTATATTGAGGTAACCACTGAGCAAAAGTAATAGTGGTGTAATTCAAAGTTACGCCAACTTTGGCAAGATCTGCCTTAACAGATTGATAAATCAAATTATCTGACGGGAATGAACCAACAGTGATATCAGCTGCAAGAGTTAATCCATTTTCATAGCCAGCAGCAGTTAGTAGTTCCTTAGCCTTTGCAGGGTCATATGGGTAACCAGTTACCGCCTTGTTATAACCCAAGACTGAAGGAGTTGTACCCTGAGTAGCTGCTTTGCCTTTGCCAGCAAGAAGACCGTTCGCAATTGCTACCTTATTTACTGCGTAATTAAGGGCTTGGCGAACACGAACATCTTTAACTGGACCGCCACCTACTACGTTAAATGCCAATGACATAACTTGAGGTGCTGGAACTGAAATCACTCTTGCCCTAGTTTTCTTTGCTGTAGCAATTTGATCTGGGTTTATGCCTGCAACCATATTTACTTGACCAGATTGTAAGGCTTGTAGACGTGATGCGGCATCAGCTAACGGAATAATTACTAGCTTGTCAGCCTTAGGTGTGCGCCATGAATCTGTGAAAGCGCTCATTTCAATTCGAGTTGTTGAGATTGAATCAACCTTATAGGGACCAGTTCCGATTGGCGCTTTTGAAAATACATCCTGACCTGCTGTAGCCCAAGCCTTTGGAGCAACAATGTAGAGAGCAGCTAATTGAGCCGGTAAGGTCGCATTTATATCTTTGGTCTTAAGATCTATTACATAATCGTTAACAACATTTGCGCCAGTTAATGAAATTAATTCTGTTGAACCGATAACCAATTTGCGTCCGTCTGCGCTTACGATGAAGTCAACAGTTGCTTTTACAGCAGCGGCGTTAAATGCTTCACCATTTGAGAACTTAACTCCTTGGCGCAAAGTAAAGCGCCAAGTAGTTGGATCCATAAGCTTCCAATATTTGGCAAGACGTGGGCGAACAATTCCTTTATGATCTACACGGGTTAGCGCGTCGAAGATTGCTGCGTAGGTGTGAATACCAGGAGTTCCTGGACCTTCTTTAAATGGATTGCCCTGGCTTGGTGGAAGTCCAGGTACTGCAACAGTAATAGTGCTTACGGCCGCACTCACAGGTGTCTGGCCCACGCCAACCAGCAAGGCCACCATGGCAATTGAAAGTGTGACGCTCAATATTTTCTTATGACTCATTTGTTCTCCTTAGGTCAGACCTACGTACCGTTGCGGGTACTTTGCTATAGTCAGCTCCGAAAGTCAACGAAATTCCATTATGCAGAACACAATTAATTTCTACTTAACAGGAAAGATATATAACATTTTGGAATAAATTTATGGAGCCAATATCAACTGTGAGTTATAAGGTTAAAGCGTGAAAATTGGCCCGATAGAGACTGTGACAATCCTGACCAATAATCTGGAGACTTCAGCGTCCATGTATATCTCAGCATTTGGATGGCAGATTAAGGGAGCCGAATACCAATTAGGAGCTGACGAAGCTAATAGATGGGAGGCGGCAAATCTGGTCGGTGCTCTAGTGGTTGAAGTTAGCGGAGTAAATGGCGGCGTTAGATTTATCGAATCTTCAAGTTATCAAAATCCAATGCCACTGGAAACGTTTGGCTGGACAGCACTAGAAATTTGTGTCAACGATGTTCACCGTTACGTTAAGCGAGCAGTTAGCGCTGGTTTCAAAGTCCTAAATGATGCTGTTCCTCTAGCTGGAACCGAGAAACCCCTACCTCTGATTGCAGCGCAACTTGCTGGAGTAAATGGTGAGGTTGTTTACATAACGCAAATTTTGGGCGAAGTTCCAAACTTTGAATTACCCGATGTTTCAAAAGAATCCGGCAGTATTTTTATTTGTGTCCTGGGTGCATCTGATATAGAAAAATCTAGAGAAGTAATTGAAGCTAACTTCGAAGTTCGGCGGGCAAGTGATCGTGAAGTAGCTATTAAGGTAATTAATCGGGTTTTTAAGAAACCACTTACAACTTTACACAGATTAAGTTCTCTGCAACTAGCTGGCCGAAATGCTATTGAAATTGACCAATTGCCAATTGAGGCTACTAACCGAGAAATTCTTTTCCAATCTTTGCCACCAGGAATAAGTGTTGTAACTGTTCGTGGGTCAGTTAGCGAGCCAAGAATCTTAAGGCTTCCAGATCACGCGCTTTTAGAGATTTTGCCCTACTGATTTAAGAATTATCAATCAATGCGAATAATGCGTTGATTTATATTTTGAGTAGGCGAGGAATCCTTCGATACCTAGTTCAGTACCGATTCCACTATTTTTTCGGCCACCGAATGGCGCTGCCGTGTTAAATCCAAAGCAATTTATTCCGACCGAGCCAATATCCATTTGATCGGCTACCTCGCGCGCGTGAGTCTCATCATTTGCCCATACCGAACCAGCTAAGCCAAATTCGGAATCGTTGGCAATAGCTACTGCATCTTGATCATTCTCGGCTCTGATAACTGAAATTACCGGGCCAAAGATTTCCTCCCGGCTAATGCGCATTTGATTTGTTGCATCGGCAAATATCGTGGGATTCAAGTACCAACCTTTATCTAAATCTTTCGGCCGATTTCCGCCAAATGCAATATGGGCACCTTCGATAATTCCCGATTGAATATAGCTTTCAACTTTCTCTCGATGAGCCTGACTAATTAGCGGTCCATTTTGCGTCTCGTCCTCAAATGGGTCACCAACTTTTATTCTCGCCACTGATTCGCAGATGGCATCCATAACTTCTGCATAGCGATTTTTAGTAACAATAATTCGCGAATGAATAAAACAATTTTGACCAGTAAAAGTAAAACCCAAATATGGCAGATTCTTGGAAAATGTTGTTATATCTACATCATCGAGCAACACGGCTGCAGATTTTCCACCTAGCTCGAGAACTGTCGGCGTAAAAGAATCCGCGCACGTCTTAGCAATTGCCTTGCCAGTTGCAGTTGAACCGGTAAAACCAACAATTCCTACCTTTTTATTAGCGACTAACGCTTCACCTGCTTCGCGCGAACCGGGAAGAACATTAATTACACCTGCAGGGAAACCAGCTTCAATTGCCGCCTCGGCAAATATATAACCCTCTAGCGGAGATTGTGGACTGGGTTTTAAAACTACAGTTCCACCCAGAGCCAGGGTCGGGCCAATCTTGAACATCCCCATTTCAAGAGTGCCGTTGAAGGGCACAATCACGGCAGTTACACCTCGTGATTCCAATTTAACCGAAGTACGTTTAACGCTACCTGGGTTTTGAAGTGAGGGAATTGGACGCATCTGATCAAGCTCAATCTGCTCAGCTAAATTCGCGTAATACATCAGAAGCTCTGCCGGTCGACTTGGTCTTGAGAATGTCGGCTTAAATGGTCGGCCTAATTCATGTGCGTACAGAACAGATAGTTCTTGATGCTTTAATTCCAAGATACTGGCAAACTTACGCATCAAATTTGCTCGATCTGTAACTGACCATGAACTCCAGCCAGACTTTGCTGCAAATGCACTGCTCGCAGCCTTAACTGCTAAATCTATATCTAAAGAATTGGCATCTGGTACTTGGCCAATTATCTCTTCAGTACTGGGGCTAATGATTTCAATTAGATTCTTAGAATTTGGTTTTACCCATTCTCCTCCGATAAAGAAATTACTTCGATGGTAGGAATCTAAATATAAATTCTTTACTTCGGTCGAAATCATTATTGCACCCTATAGTTCTTAGGTAGCCCTGGTGACCTGGAAATCCAGACGCTCTTTGTCCAGGTATAAAGATTTGGTGCATCAGTTCCGCCTTCGCGGCCATAACCTGAATTCCCGACTCCGCCAAATGGCATTAGATCTGAGAGAACCCGGTAGGTATTTACCCAAATGTTTCCGACTCTTAATTCACTGGCTATGCGATGGGCTTTACTTACATCACTGGTCCATACTCCTGCAGCCAACCCATAGTCGCTATCGTGAGCTTTCGCAATGGCATCTATTTCATTTTTAAAAGTAGCGATACTCAGTACCGGTCCAAAGATCTCCTCTTGTATGGCAGATGATGAAGTAGGAATATCTATAAATACGGTAGGTGGAACAAAAAAACCACCCGCTAACTTAGTCTCGGTAGGAACTTTCGCCGAAGCAATAATTTTACCGCCATCCTTCTTGGCAATATCAATGTAATTTAAAGTTTTTTGGGCCTGCAGCTTTGTAACTTGCGGGCCAACTTGAGTTGCCGCATCACGAGGATCTCCGACCAGAAGGTTTTCAAATCTAACTTTAAGGTCTGCAATAAATTTTGCTGAAATACTATCTTCAATAAATAACCTTGACCCAGCTATGCACATTTGGCCACAAGAACCAGTGACTCCTTCGACAACCCCATCAAGCGCTGCCGCTAAATCAGCATCAGCAAAAACTAATTGAGGTGATTTTCCGCCTAATTCGAGGGCGGCTGGGGCAAAATGTGCAGCTGCTGCCGAGCCGACTGCAGCTCCACTCTTATCTGATCCAGTAAATACCACCAACTTGGTGCGCGAATCAGCAACTAACTTCTTGCCTACCTCAGACCCACCTGTTAAAACTTGAACTACGCCTTTTGGTACGCCAGCTTCAATTAAAATCTCTTGCAGTCTTAACGCAGTTAGAGGAGTTTCAGCTGCTGGCTTAAGAATTGAAACATTTCCGAATGCCAGAGCTGGGGCAATTTTCTTAGCCGCAAAGAAATATGGCACATTCCACGGAATAATTCCGACGACAACACCATAAGGTTCGCGTTCAGTATAAGCATGAAAATCATTTGGAACTGGAACTACCGTTCCTACTAATTTATCTGCATAACCACCGTAATATTCAAAACATTCAGCGGCTCTAATTGCCTCGCGCTTGGTATCTGCAAGACGCTTACCTGTATTTAGCGTTTCTAATTCTGAGATTTCATCTGCTCGCTCGCGCATAATTTGACCCGCTTTAAACAAGATCCGGCCACGTTCACTCGCTGGGATTTTGCGCCATGTGGTAAAACTTTGTGTTGCAAGATCTAAAGCGGCATCTACTTCAGAATCTGAAAAATCAGGGACATCACCAATCTCCTCACCGGTAATTGGTGTATATATCTTACTCATTATTCCCTTTCTTACTTAACTAATTTAGCAATCATGCTAGCTCTGCCAATAACTTGGCGGACAATTTCTGGCCTCTTTGAATCGGCCGACAATTCACTTAAGCGAGAATACCTAGCCTCATAATCGGGATTATCCACTGTTTTATGGTTTGTTGTAGTAGTCGGCTGCAGAAAATCGATACAAAACTCTTTGCGCTCTTTCGCATACTTCGCTATCGGAAGTGAACTATTTTGAGCAATTGCGTCTATAAGTGCTTTAACAAGTGCAGCGCCATCCTGTACGCCAGAATTTAAGCCCATTCCACCATTGGTAGTTGTCAGATGCGCAGCATCGCCGGCTAGGGCGATCCGGCCTACACTAAATTCGCGTGCGATTCGTTGATGCGAGCGGTAAACCTCGTATTGCTTTAGCCTTAAATTCGACAAGGTAACACCTGGCAGGCGGTTTAATAATAACTCAATTGCCGCCTTAAAGTCAGCGCTGGGTTCAGATACTGAACCTTTGTCATCGCTGAAAATATCAACTCCTTCTAGCGGGGTTGTCATTGCAATACGCCAAATATCTGGGGTTCGAATCATTGATAACCGTCCGGTTGGACCAGACCAATAGGTCACCGGAGCTAAATCAGGCAAGTATTTTTCAAATGTAAATGGAGTTGCTACTACTGTAGTTGGATATGGATAGGTAAAGCCATCGAGTTCAATTCCGAGAGATTTTCGTACTGAACTGTGACTGCCATCTGCAGCAACGAGCCAATCTGAATATATTTCAGTTAGAGAGTTACGATTTAAGACTTTTGCACATACCCTTAGCGCATCTTGGGATACCGATTCCAGGACTGATTCGTATTGAATTTCAATGAGCGGATGCAGTGCAGCCGCAGAGCGTAGCAATTTCAAAACTTTATATTGCTCGAACTGCAATCTAAACGGAAACTTAACTTGATCATTTAAACAGTTATAGTCAAAATTAACTACTTCGTCTATTTCTAAATCACGATACTGCAATACTTCAACTTTGATGGCACCTGAGATAATTTCATCAGCTAGCCCCAGCTCATCAAAAATCTCTAGCGTGGGCGGATGAATTGTTGAACCGCGCCACTGTGATGGAACTTCAATTGAATTCTTCTCTACTACTAAAACTCTAACGCCATTTTGAGCCAGACCTAGGGCCACAACCAAACCAACTGGACCAGCTCCGATAACAATTACATCTACCTGAGTTTCGTTCATTAATTGCTGCTCATGACAATTTGATTATGCAGCTTATTTAATGCAGCGCTCTGACTATCAGGAATCAGATCCAATCTATTCATCTGACTAAAAAGATTCCAAGTACCCGCAATTTGGCTAGTAATAATAGGCATCTCTACTGAACTAACCATTTCTTCAATCGGTTCTAGGCTTGGAACCCCCGTGCCGGCAACTAAAAGCGCCTGATTTGGGCTCCTTTTTTTGCTACGACTTATGGCTTGCCTTAACGCCTTGGATATTTCTCCTTTAGTGAGGTCATAGATAGTCCCCGATTTATTTATCTCAATCAACTCTGCGATATTGTATCCGGCTTTGCTCCAAAAAATTGTTAACTCATCTGTAAGCCAGGATGGATAAGGCGAAACCAGGACTAGTTCTTTAACTTTAAGTGATTGCAACACTTTGTAAACTGAACCCGCGGCAGAAACTACCGGTTTACCTAGTTGCTCACTAGCAGCATCTGTCCATTTCTTATCGCCGGCTAATCCAAGTTGGTAAGAAGAACCTGTACATGCAACAAGTACTCCTTCAAGATTTAGTCCCTTAAGTGTGTCTATGGAATTTGGTAAATCAAAAACATACTTGGCTAAACGTTCTTTCAAATTAAAATCTGGATAATTAGGTAATCTAGTTATATATGGAAAATAGCTACTTGGAATTAGTGCGTGTACTTCGGGCTCGACCGCAGGATTAGCGCACGGAACTACGACGCCTATTTTCTTCTGCATGTTCAGAAATCTTAGTTAGGGTTTAATCGATTGCTACTGAGTATCGAGCTTTACGCCGATATCTTTCAGGGAGCGAAAGATTCTTTCAACAAAGGCATCACGTTCAGAATTGTCGAAAGCAAATGACTCATCCCGAATTATCGAATCAGGGTTGGTGATGGTGCCGCTGGCAATTGCAGAGCCCTCTATTTCAGCTAGTCTGCGCTTTACTACCCAAAGTTCGGCCGCAAGCTCAAAGATAACGTGCAATATATGATCATTAATATTTTCGGGCGCAAATTTGCCTAAGGGTTCGCGCTTACGATCGCTCATTTGGTGCACTCCCAAGTGGATGTCTTACCTTGAATTGTGTTTTTAACGGAAGCAAATTCTTCAGTTAAGAATGAATCTAAATCAGAATGTACATAGTTGTAGGCATATGGCTCATTATTGAAGCGATGATCGAAATATCGGTCGTAATCGCTCCAGATATTCAGCGGTTTTGTAGCTTGTAGCATGTCATTTATAACCAATATTCCGCCTGGACGTAACACCCGCTTGGCTTCTTTCACAGCAATTCGACCTTCGGCGAGCGGCATTTCATGGAGCAATGTGCTCATATAAATTAGGTCAAAAGTGTTATCGGCAAAATCCAACTTCTCTGCTAACTGCTGTGAGAAGTGAACTTCGGAATTAAGTCTGGTTGCACGCATATGCGCATAACGCACGAGTGGGCCAGCTAATTCAATTCCATAAACTTGCGCTTTTGGCCAACGCAATTTCGCAGCTACTGTGCCAGACCCGATTGCGCAGGCAATATCTAAGAATTTATCTACTACCCCGTCAGATGGTTCAGGTAGCTGGGCAATTCTTTCAATCTTTGCTTCGTCTTTATCGTTTGAGCCACCATGGAAAACTTTTGTACCGTAATGGTAAACATGTCCGCTTAATGGATCAGCATGATAGCTACCTGGTTGACGGTGATAAGGAATAACTGTGAAGTAATCGGGGTAAATAAAATTTGGATCCCAACGCAGAGTTCCGGGACCATCTTTTTCGGCATCAGTTAATTCTTGTTCGAGGGCAGCGCGATTCTTCTCGTATGAATCTAGAACTCTGGCCCAGTTTAGACCTTGGGTGCTGTGCAATATTCTGTTGCGAATACCTATTACTGGAATTGAATCGGCAACTGAGCGAGTCTCTTCAATTTTCGGATTTTCTGATTTGATTTTTCCAGCATCAATTTCACTTTTAAGAGCTCTTGCAGATGATGCGTTCATCGATCGCAATGCAAACATACGCAATCCTTCAATAAAATCTAGATAGCTTTCATCATCGTAAGATGACATTGCAGCCATAGTTCCAATAAAGCCGCGACCGGTAGGACCACCCTTGATCGCACTGTTTGCACTTGAAGCTTGGTTGGCCATCTCTTAACCCCATTTTCGCTCATTACAAAATTGGTGCTGAACCTAACTTGCCATTGGCGCAAATTATCATCCGGCAGGTACGCGAGCAAGAGGAGTTCCACTTGCGCATAATCGAGATTAACCGGATACCTAAAGCTAAGTAGCTCCCGCTTTCACGGATGAGAGTGCTGGGGAAATCGATGGCACAAGCAATCCCACGATCAGAGCACAACTCAAAATGCCCTCATTATTACTTCACGACAATGGAGGATTTAAGCGGTAGGTGCCTCTTCAGTCAGGTCACCAGGTGTGTCAGGAGTTTCAACTTTTGGAGCGCCTTTAAAGGTAAAGATTGCCTCAGCGCCTTCACCCTCAACATCTACAACGATTATTTCGCCGGCTTTGAGTTCGCCGAACAAGATGCGCTCTGAAAGTGCATCTTCAATTTCGCGTTGAATTGTACGGCGCAGTGGTCGGGCACCAAGAAGTGGATCGTAGCCACGAGCGGCAAGAAGATCCTTAGCCGTTTGAGTTAACTCAATTCCCATATCTTTTGCTTGCAAGCGATCATCAAGATTCTTAATCATTAAGTCTACGATTTGAACAATCTGATCCTTAGTCAACTGGTGGAAGACAATTACATCATCGATACGGTTCAGGAACTCTGGGCGGAAATGAGTCTTGAGTTCATCATTTACTTTGCCCTTCATTCGCTCATAATTAGTCTGTTCGTCATCGCTATTCGCAAAACCAAGACCGAGGCTCTTTGAAATATCGCGAGTACCGAGATTTGTGGTCATGATGATGACAGTGTTCTTAAAGTCAACGGTACGTCCCTGTGAATCAGTTAGGTGTCCATCTTCTAGAACTTGAAGGAGTGAGTTAAAAATATCTGGGTGTGCTTTCTCGATTTCATCGAAGAGAACAACTGAGAACGGACGACGGCGCACCTTTTCAGTGAGCTGTCCGCCCTCGTCATAACCAACGTAGCCTGGAGGCGCACCGAATAAACGGGATGCGGTATGACGCTCTGAATATTCAGACATATCGAGTTGAATCAATGCATCTTGATCTCCGAATAAGAAGGCTGCCAAGGTGCGGGAGAGTTCTGTTTTACCAACACCTGATGGACCGGCAAAGATAAATGAGCCGCCTGGGCGACGTGGATCTTTAAGCCCTGCACGCGTACGACGAATCGCTTGCGAGAGCGCTTTGATTGCCTGTTCCTGACCGATCACACGATTATGAAGTTCGTCCTCCATATGCAATAAACGTGCAGTCTCTTCTTCAGTCAACTTAAATACTGGGATACCGGTAGATATCGAAAGAACTTGCGCGATAAGCTCTTCATCAACTTCTGTGACCTTATCTAAATCAGTAGCCTTCCAATTCTTTTCTGCCTCATGCTTTTCAGTGATTAGTGCTTTTTCTTTATCGCGAAGTGCCGCGGCCTTTTCAAAGTCCTGACCATCGATTGCCGACTCTTTTTCCTTGCGAGCATCAGCGATCTTGTCATCGAATGCTCGTAGTTCAGCCGGGGCGGTCATGCGTTTAATGCGAAGACGTGAACCAGCCTCATCGATTAGATCGATCGCCTTATCTGGCAAGAAACGATCGGAAACATATCGATCGGCAAGATTTGCCGCTGCTGCAAGTGCCCCATCAGTAATAGAGACGCGGTGGTGAGTCTCATAGCGGTCGCGAAGACCTTTCAAAATTTCAATAGTCTGCGCAACTGATGGCTCTTTAACTTGAATCGGTTGGAAACGGCGCTCAAGGGCAGCATCTTTTTCAACATGCTTACGATACTCATCAAGTGTGGTTGCACCGATTGTTTGTAACTCACCTCGGGCAAGCATTGGCTTGAGAATGCTGGCCGCATCGATTGCACCTTCTGCAGCACCTGCGCCAACGAGTGTATGAATCTCATCGATAAAGAGAATGATGTCGCCACGAGTTTTAATCTCTTTGAGAACTTTCTTTAAGCGCTCTTCGAAATCTCCACGGTATCGACTACCGGCAACGAGTGCACCCAAATCAAGTGAGTACAACTGCTTATCTTTCAAAGTCTCTGGAACATCATTCTTGAAAATAGCTTGTGCAAGACCTTCGACAACGGCAGTTTTACCTACACCTGGCTCGCCGATTAATACTGGATTATTTTTAGTACGGCGAGACAAAACCTGCATCACTCGCTCAATCTCATTTTCGCGTCCGATTACTGGATCTAACTTTCCCTCACGGGCAGCCTGTGTGAGATTTCGGCCGAATTGATCTAGAACCAATGAAGTCGATGGAACGCCTTCTGCAGGTCCGCCCTGTGTGACCGCCTCTTTTCCTTGGTAACCAGAGAGCAGTTGAATTACCTGTTGACGCACACGATTTAAATCAGCGCCAAGTTTTACAAGAACTTGTGCTGCGACGCCTTCACCTTCGCGGATGAGTCCTAACAAAATATGTTCTGTACCAATGTAATTATGACCTAACTGAAGCGCTTCACGAAGTGAGAGCTCAAGGACTTTCTTGGCACGTGGAGTAAATGGAATATGACCGCTTGGTGCCTGTTGGCCCTGTCCGATGATCTCTTCTACCTGTGCACGGACGCCTTCAAGTGAGATTCCTAGAGACTCAAGTCCCTTAGCTGCTACGCCTTCGCCTTCGTGGATAAGCCCAAGCAGAATGTGCTCAGTGCCGATGTAGTTATGGTTGAGCATGCGAGCCTCTTCTTGGGCCAGCACAACCACTCGGCGAGCTCTATCTGTAAAGCGCTCAAACATTGGCCTACTCCTTCTTGTTCAATTCACTAAGCCTAACGCCTGATGGCGCATGGCGCATGGCCGCAAGGCGGATTGGATTTGATAGGTATAACCCCAGCAGTAGGGTTTTTATGCCCACATTAGCCCTATATCTAGGTCAGAATCTTCAACATTCTCGTGTTTCCGAGAGTGTTTGGCTTAGCCGATTCAAGATCTAAGAATTCGGCCACTCCGGCATCATAGGAGCGAAGAAGCTCCGCATAGACTTCAGGAGCAACTGGCGTGCCCTCAATTACTTCGAAACCGTGACGGCCAAAGAACTCTGTTTGAAATGTAAGACAGAAGATTTTTTCAACTCCAACTTCACGTGCGCGTTCAATAATTGACTCCAATATTTGATGGCCAATTCCCTGTTTGTGTAAACCCTCTTGAACTGCAACGGTTCGCACTTCCGCTAAATCCTCCCAAAGAATATGTAAGGCTCCGCATCCGACTAAAACTCCATCGTGTTCGGCGACAACAAACTCTTGAACGCTCTCATAAAGCGTCACGGTCTCCTTTGAAAGCATTTGACCAGGAGCAGCGTATGAATCTACAAGTTTGCGAATTTCCTTTACATCTTTAGTTTTGGCAGGTCTAATTACCAGCATCTTCAATCAGCCTCGGGTTTAACAAGTGGAAATAAAATGGTTTCGCGAATTCCAAGACCGGTGAGTGCCATAAGTAAACGATCTACTCCCATTCCCATTCCGCCCATTGGAGGCATTCCAAACTCCATCGCCCGTAGAAAATCTTCATCCACGTGCATCGCTTCAAGGTCACCGTTAGCACCTAAAGATGACTGTTCGACTAACCGTTCTCGCTGAATGACGGGATCAATAAGTTCGGAATATCCAGTGGCTAATTCAAATCCATCGATATATAAATCCCATTTTTCGGCAACACCTGGAAGCTCGCGATGTGCTCGGACAAGTGGCGAGGTGTCAACAGGGAAACCCATAACGAAAGTAGGTGCAATTAACTTGTCCTTGGCTACATGCTCGAAAATCTCTTCAGCTATCTTGCCTGTAATCCACTTAGGGTCAATTTTTATTCCAAGCTGTGCTGCAATAGTTTTTAGCTCCACACGTGAAGTAAGAGCTGTAACGTTCTGTCCAACAGCTTCAGAGATTGCTTCATACAGCGAGATTTCACGCCACTTTCCGCCCAGATCGGCTTGACGTCCATCATGATGCGTAACAACGTGAGAACCAGCAACTGCCATTGCAGCGTTCTGAACCAAGGTTCGTGTTAAATCGGCTATTGATTTCCAGTCGCCATAGGCTTGATAACTCTCGATCATTGCAAATTCTGGCGAATGCGATGAATCCGCGCCCTCATTGCGGAAATTACGATTGATTTCAAATACGCGTTCAATTCCACCAACAACGCAGCGTTTTAGAAATAGTTCGGGGGCAATACGTAAATAAAGATCCATGTCGTAAGCATTCGAGAATGATTTAAAAGGTCGAGCTGTTGCACCTCCATGCATTACTTGAAGCATTGGTGTTTCAACTTCGATGAAATTCGCCTTCGCAAAAGTATCCCGCAGAGACGTCATAACTGCTGGCCTTAAACGCGCATTCGCGCGCGCCTCAGGACGAACAATTAAATCCACATACCGCATACGAACACGCGTTTCTTCTGACATTGGTTTGTGATCGTTAGGTAGGGGCCGCAAAGATTTAGATGCCAATTTCCATGAATTAGCAAGAATTGAAAGTTCGCCACGTTTGGATGTAATAATTTCGCCAGTAACGGACACTATGTCACCTAAATCAATATCAGATTTCCAGGAGTCAATCGATTCTTGTCCAATTTTATCCAGGGAAAACATTGCTTGAAGTTCGGTGCCATCACCTTCACGAAGTGTTGCAAAACAAAGCTTCCCTGCATCACGTTTAAATATTATGCGTCCAGTTAAGCTTTCAATGATTCCCGTTGCACAATCAATGTCTAGTCCGGCATGCAATTCTCGTATTTCTAACAAAGATTTTGTCCGAGGCACGGAGACGGGGTATGGCTCAGTGCCGCTTTCAATTAGTGCCGCCCTCTTTTCCCGACGAATACGCAATTGCTCAGGCAAATCCTCTTCGGGGGTTAGATTTTCTTCGCTCATAATGGGGTGGAGTCTAACGGTTCATGCATTTCGTTCGTGAATTAGGCGAAGACCAATAAGTGTTAAATCTGGTTCGTGATCGGTAATAGTTTCTGAAACCCCAATAATCAATGGCGCTAATCCGCCCGTCGCAATAACTTTTGGTTTACCGGAATATGACTGGGCTAACTCAGTGCATATGCGGTCAACTAGGCCATCAACTTGGCCAGCAAAACCGAAAATAGTGCCCGACTGTAAGGCTTCCACAGTATTTTTACCGATCACATTTTTGGGTCGCACTAACTCGACTTTGCGTAACTGTGCTGCGCGAGCCGCTAATGCATCTACTGAGATCTCTATTCCGGGTGCAAGTGCACCGCCCAGGAACTCTCCTTTAGGTGATACAACATCGAGATTTGTTGATGTTCCAAAATCCACAACGATAGCCGGACCCCCAAAAATTGTATGAGCTGCTAACGTATTTACAATTCGATCTGCGCCAATTTCTTTTGGATTATCAACTAGAAGTGGGACCCCAGTTTTTATACCTGGCTCAACGATTGTTGTTCGAACATCGGAAAAGTAATCACTAATCATGCTTCGAAGTTCGCGAAGCGTTGCTGGCACAGTTGAGCATATAGATAGGCCTGTAACCGAAAAATCCTCAACTAAAGAGCGATACTGCAGCCAAAGCTCATCGGCAGTACTTCGAGGATCAGTCTTTACCCGCCATGAACGAATTAAATCTTCATCAAAAATTCCAAGAACAGTGTTTGTATTTCCCACATCGATTGTTAATAGCATCAGGCACCCATTCTCATATTATCTATTAAGCGCACACCATCAATCCAACCGGCAATAATTGCACGCTTGTGTTGTGTTAAATCCGATGCCAGAGAGAAATTCTCCTCATCGATAATTGTTGCATAATCACATCTAAAACCGACATCAGTAGCAATTGTTGTATCAATTATCTCTTGAGCGATTGCAATGGTCGGTGCCAATCGAGCTGCTGCCATTGCGCGGTAAATTACATTTGCACTTGCTCGGCCGGTTTCACTTAAGCGTATATTTCGAGAAGAGAGCGCTAAGCCATCAAATTCGCGCACGGTTGGAACACCAATTATTTTAACTCCACTTTCCATCGCTCTAATAATTTGCAGCTGCTGGAAATCTTTCTCGCCAAAGACCGCTGCTTCTGGCTTTACGATGTCAAATAAACGGCTTACAACGGTTACCACGCCATCAAAATGACCAGGTCGAGATTTTCCTTCATAGAGTTCGGCGATTGCGCCAGCCTTCAAGAGGTTAATCTGGCTTGGATAAATCTCTTCGTAATCTGGCATCCAAATCTCGGTCGCCCCAGCAAGCGTTGCCAATTGAATATCACGCTCGGGGCTACGAGGATATGCGGCAAGGTCATCGGCGCTTTCAAACTGAAGGGGATTTATAAATATGCTAACTACAACATCCTTGCTCATGCTTCGTGCGCGTTTAATCAACGCTTGGTGACCCTTGTGCAGGGCGCCCATCGTTGGCACTAATACGCTCATATAGCTCCAGTCCTTTCAGGTACCGGGCGAGGTAATAAAAGTTTACGGGTTAAGCGGCAATTGCGCCAAAAGTTGATCGACGCGGCCATGCGAAAGTAGAACTGCATCGGCATCAATTTCAAGCCACGGCTCCAAAACAAATCTGCGCTTGTGCGCACGGGGGTGCGGGAGCTCTAACTCATTGCTCTTACTCAAAAGCCCACCAAATTGGATGAGATCTAAATCTATTGTTCGTGGTCCCCAATGTTCACTCCGCTCACGACCTAAGCTCTTTTCGATGCCTTGCAAGAGGGAGAGCAAATCTAAAGCGGGAAGTTCGCTCTCAATAATGCATACTGCATTTAGATAATCGGGTTGTGCAGGTCCACCAACTGGTGCAGTTTTGTAGAACGAAGAAACACTAATAACTTCTGTGGACTCTCGCAAAAGTGATAAAGCTATCTCTAAATTCTCTAGCGGATTGCCTATGTTGGCACCTAAAGCAATAACCGCTTTCATCGACTGCGAGTGATCTGCACCGCAATATCTTTTAGTGAGGCAGATACTGGAGCTTGTGGTTTGTGGACTGTAACCGAAACAGAATTAACTCTTGAATATAAATTTAGAATTCGCTCAGCAATGCGGCCGGCAAGTTTTTCAATGAGAGAAACTGGATTAGTTGTGATTTCGGTGACTACCAAATCGGTAATCTCGGCGTAGTTAACGGTCTCATCAATTGAATCACTCTGTGACACCGCTTGAAGGTCAATATTTAAAACTACATCCACAAAGAAATCTTGACCATTCGTGCGCTCATGCTCAAAGAGGCCGTGGTATCCAAAGCCATAGACTCCTGTAAGTAGAATCTGATCGCTCATATTGACATCACTTCTTTGTGAGGCTTCACAGAATGAACTCTAACTCCCCAAATACCTGATGCGCTCAGGCGCTTTGTTAGGGCGATACTTGCCGTTTCGCGTTCATCGGGCGTATCCCCGCCCAAAAAACGTTTACGTGATGCACCGATTAATACAGGGTATCCAAGGGCTACAAACTCATCGATGTGATCAATAATCTCCCAGTTATGGTGCGCATCTTTAGCAAATCCAATGCCCGGATCAATTATTAGTTTGTCATTACTGATTCCTGCATCTAACGCCGCAGCAATTCTTCCCTGAAGTTCAGCAATAACATCCTGAATAACATTGCGGTAAATGGCCATTGAGTTCATCTCCTTGGATTGTCCTCGCCAGTGCATTGCAATGTAAGGAGTTTTAAGCTCTGCGGCAGTTGTGAGCATCTCTGGATCTGCTAATCCCCCGCTTACATCATTAATAATGTGTGCTCCGGCGGCTATCGCAGCTCTTGCTGTGCTCGCACGCATGGTGTCGATGCTGAGTTGTACTCCATCCTTAGCGAGTTCAGTTATCACAGGAATCACGCGATCTAACTCTTCTGTCTCACTCACGCGATCAGCGCCAGGACGCGTTGATTCGCCTCCGATATCGATGATGTCCACGCCCTGAGCGATCATTTCACGTGCATGCAGTACTGCTTTTTTAAAAGAGTTATATCGTCCACCATCGGCAAATGAGTCGGGGGTTATATTGAGAATTCCCATAACTAACATCGTGTTTACCGATTTGTAATAAGACTAATTGCCTCTGCGCGTGTAGCAGCATTTAATAACGCGCCACGAACCGCGCTAGTGGTTGTTCTAGCCTGAGACTTTTTAACTCCACGCATCGACATACACAAATGCTCGCAGTCGATAATGACAATAACACCCAACGGATCGAGAATTTCAACAAGAGCATCGGCGATTTGAGTTGTTAAACGCTCTTGTACTTGAGGGCGCTTTGCATAAACATCGACGAGCCGGGCTAACTTTGAAAGACCGGTAATCTTGCCGCTCGGAATGTATCCAATATGTGCAACACCATGAAATGGCGTCAAGTGGTGTTCGCAATGTGAAAATACTTCTATATCTCTAACTATCACTAACTCTTCATGACCGATATCAAAAGTTGTTGTCAGCACTTCTTCAGGGGCTTGCCAAAGGCCACCAAAATTTTCTTTCATCGCACGAGCAACGCGTGCCGGAGTATCTATTAACCCTTCCCTATCTGGATCTTCACCTAAAGCTAATAAGAGTTCGCGCACTGCACGTTCAGCTCTTGCCTGATCATAAGGTCCAGATGCGCGCCCATCATTAATAGAGACTTTACTTATCGACACGTGCGGCCTTCTTACGACGTGTAGTTTTTTTCACTTCTTCAACAGGTTCATCTATGCGCATTGGAACCTCCACTGGTGGTTGATCCGATGGTAGGCGTGTAATCGAACCAGTCCAAGCTGGGCGAGCGGTAACTGACTTAACTTTCTTAAATATTTCAGTAATCTCGTCCTTATTGAGTGTCTCTTTTTCAAGTAGTTCTAAGACCATTTTATCCAAAATCTCGCGATTTGCCACCAAAATATCAAAGGCCTCTTGATGTGCATTTTCAATGAGTTTGCGGATCTCACTATCAACTAAACCGGCAATACTCTCTGAATAATCACGCTGGTGTCCATAATCACGACCCATAAATGGTGCATCACTATTGGCACCCAACTTAATAGCACCAATTGCTTCGGTCATTCCATATTGAGTGACCATAGCGCGTGCCAATGCCGTTGCCTTTTCAATGTCGTTTGAAGCACCTGTTGACGGATCATGAAAAATCAATTCTTCGGCTGCACGACCGCCAAGAGAATAGGCCAATTGATCTAGAAGTTGATTACGGGTAGTTGAGTATCGATCCTCATCGGGGAGAATCATTGTGTAACCAAGTGCCCGACCACGCGGCATGATAGTAATTTTATGGACCGGATCTGTGTGCGGAAGAGCATGTGCGACTAATGCATGTCCGCCCTCGTGATACGCCGTCACTCGACGTTCATCATCACTCATAATGCGTGACTTGCGTTGCGGTCCGGCCATTACTCGATCAATGGCTTCGTCAAGCTCGGTATTTGAAATTACTTTCTTTTCTTCGCGAGCAGTTAAGAGCGCAGCTTCGTTGAGTACATTTGCAAGATCGGCACCAGTAAAACCTGGAGTTCGACGTGCATAATCAATAAGTTTGACATCACCACTTAGCGGTTTATTTTTCGCATGAACGGCCAAGATAGCTTCTCTTCCCTTTAAATCCGGCCGATCGACGGCAATTTGGCGATCAAAACGCCCAGGGCGAAGCAGTGCGGGATCTAAAACATCTGGCCTATTGGTTGCAGCAATCAGAATTACCTTAGTATTTTCTTCAAAGCCATCCATCTCAACTAAGAGTTGGTTAAGTGTCTGCTCACGCTCATCATGGCCACCACCCATACCAGCACCGCGCTGGCGTCCAACTGCATCGATCTCGTCAACAAAAACTATTGCTGGAGTATTTAATTTTGCCTGGGTAAATAAGTCGCGTACTCGTGCAGCACCCACACCAACAAACATTTCTACAAAGTCGGAGCCTGAAATTGAGTAGAAAGGAACTCCCGCTTCTCCTGCAACAGCACGAGCAAGCAAAGTCTTTCCAGTTCCTGGAGGGCCAAAAAGCAATACGCCCTTTGGAATTTTCGCACCGAGTGCACCGTATTTATCGGGATTTGCTAGAAAATCCTTAATCTCCTGGAGCTCAGCAATTGCTTCTTCGGCACCTGCAACATCTTTGAAGGTAGTTTGTGGTACATCATTATTCTGAAGTTTTGCTCGAGATTTACCAAATTGGAAGACTTTATTGCCACCTTGCGCTTGGCTCATCATCCAAAAAAAGAGAAAACCTATTAATAAAAATGGGATGATTGAAAAGAGAAATGAAACAAGGAGGGATTGAGATGGTACGCGTACATTCCAACCTTTTGAGGGCGGATTAGATGTAAGCGCATCAATAATAGTTGGCTCTTGCCTAGCAACATACGAAGCCTCTACTTTGCTAACTCCTTCAATTGTTGAGCCGGGCTTTAAGATTAAGCGAATCTTTTGATCTTTATCAACAACTTCGGCAGACTCCACATTTGACTGCGCAATTGCATCTAACGCTTGAGATGTTTCAATTTGTGTGTAACGATTTCCCGCAGATGTTATTTGGCCGAAGATGGAAACTGCAAAAATAGCGACCAGAATCCAAAAAAGTGGTCCCCGAAATATTCGACTGGTGCGGGTAGTAGGTTTCTTAACAGATGTGCCTCCTGTAAAACTTTTTTTCAGTGGGCTATTTTTTTCCCTCTTTTTTGCTGGCGGCTTAGTCGCTGACATTTTATGTATTTCTCGTTTCTTCAGGATCTACGAATACATGTGCTTAGCAAGCACACCTATGAATGGAAGGTTGCGATATTTTTCATCAAAATCGAGACCATACCCAACAACAAAATCAGGTGGAATTTCAAATCCGACATATTTAACATTCACTTCAACTTTAGCCGCCTCAGGTTTACGTAAAATTGAAAGAATTTCAACACTCCCGACTCCGCGCGATTCAAGGTTTGCCTTGAGCCATGAGAGAGTTAATCCCGAATCAACTATGTCTTCAATGATTAAAACATTTCTTCCTGTTATGTCACGATCTAAATCTTTTAGAATACGAACTACTCCACTAGATTTTGTTCCAGAGCCGTAGGATGAAACCGCCATCCAATCTATCTCGATGTGGCGTTGCATTGCACGTGAAATATCGGCCACAGCCATTACTGCACCCTTTAGAACACCGATCAATAGAAGATCTCTTCCCTCATAATCTTTATCAACTCGCGCCGCAAGTTCTTTTATTTTTGCTTGCAACTCATCCTCAGTGACGACAACCCGTTCGATCTCATGTGCAACTCCAGCTAAATCCACGAAGGCTCCCTTTGGTTCAGTTACGTAAGAGCGAAAGTCTGCCCGAAAAACGCTCAACCTTCACACCACCTGGCAGGTGAGCAGCCCCCTGCCCGCTCCAGGCCGTGACTAACGCCTCAATTGAGCCCACATGCTCAGCTGAAATCGAGCCAGATGGGGCACCTGCAGCATAAATTGCCGCGCGAATAACCCGACTTCGGATAGCCCGAGGCAGGTGAGCTAAGTAATCACAAGCTAAATCGCTCAAATCAATCTGCTGGATTTCTCGCTCCGCCCAGGCATCAAGGGCATCTGCATCTTGGCGTAAAAGGTCGGCAGTCCGAGCAAGCGCATCAGAAATTCCAGGTCCGATCGTCTTTTCAAGGATTGGGATCGCTTGCATTCGGACACGAACGCGCGCAAAGCTTAAATCCGAATTATGGGGATCGGTCCATGCAAATAAACCAACCTCTTGGCACAAGCCTACGGTTTGTTCGCGTGTAATAGAAAGTAGTGGTCGAATATATTTTCCATTCCTCACCGCCATACCAGAGAGTGAACGAGTACCTGAGCCACGTGCTAGACCAAGTAAAACGCCTTCGGCTTGATCATCGCGGGTATGCCCCAAAAAGATTGCAGCTGCATTCAACGTGGTGCCAATTGAATCAAGTGCGGCATATCTTGCTTTGCGCGCCGATGCTTCTAACCCATCGGTGACTTCGACTGAAACCTTTTCAATTGTGATTTCGATACCAAGAGAATTCATTTGTTCAACTACTTTGAGAGCTTGAACCCCAGATCCAGATTGAAGCTGGTGATCTATGGTTACTGCGTGAAGTTGGATTGCAAACTTTGGAGCTTCAAGCGTGAGTGCGTACGCAAGTGCTAATGAGTCCGCCCCACCTGAAACCGCAACAATTATTAAATCACCGGCCTCAAAGGTTTCGAGCGCGCCTCTAACTGCGCTTCTGATCGCTGGTGCGCTTGAATCCATACGTTAAGACTAGACCCGACCACCAAAAGGCATAAGTCCCTTAACGCTATAAATACTTGAGTACAACAAGCCGGCACTCTTTGAATTTGCCTCCCACATCATTCCGTTTCCGGCATAGATCGCCATGTGGTGAATAGTTGAAATTGTTCCCTTGTATGAATAAAACAAGAGATCCCCAGGCACTAGAGCATTGAGCGAAACATGCATCGTATAACCCGAATAAAGCGCTGAGTTAAGTCGATCCCAATTAGGCCATGCTAGTCCAGCGGATTTATACGCGGCATAAACAAGACCTGAGCAGTCAAAAGCATTTGGTCCCTCATCACCCCAAACATAAGGTTTGCGCGCTAGAACTTGTTTCTTTGCATACTCAACGGCTTTAAGGCGTTGTGCCTCTGTCGTTCGAAAAGTTGATCGCCCTTTAAAACCTCTATCTGGCCAAATCTTTGACTGCCCCGAGGTCTGTGTTGCTTGATTAGCTTGCGCTTCTTCTAAGAGTGCTAACTGACGCTGTTGTTCCAGAGTAGTTCGTACTTTCCGAGCACTTAGCAACTCTTTCATTAGTTCATCTTGGACTTTCTGTAACTTAGCAACTTCTTTTGCTTGCTCAGCTTTCGCATCATCGGCAACTCTTTTAGCTGCCGCAACTTTAGCCGTTGCTCTTTGTTGTTCAGCCGCTGCATCATCGGCGGCTAACTTTGCTGCTCGTGCAATTACTTCTGCCGCTTTGAATCGCTCCAATGCAACTGTATTTTTAGAACCTAAAGTACTTAAGGTATTGAGTTGATCTATTAGATCCTGTGGGCCATTAGCACTGAGCAATGGTTGAATATCACTCATGCTTCCGCCCAAAATATATGCATTCGACGCAAGTCGTCCAATAACACTATGTGCTTCTTCAACTGCGGTTGCAGTCTTGGCTGCATTTTTTGCCTCCGCAAGTGCAGCTGATTCTGCTTTTGCTAACTCTTTTTGTGCTTTAACATATGAGGTTGCGGCGACATTTGCTTTTGCGGTTAATGTCCGTAGGTTTTGATTTGCAGCTGCCAATTTTTCGGCCTGAACTTCCGCTGCTTTTTTTCGTTCGTCTTCAATCTTTTTAGCCGCTTCAATTTGAGCAAGAGATGGTTTTGGGCTCTTTGCAAAAGCTGGCGCAGATGCCATGGTCAGTACGGCAATCAGAGCAAGTGAAATCGCCCTATTTCTTTTCAAATCAAAACCTCCGGGGGAAGACCTTAAGAATAAATGAACTCTCTTAAAAAAGAGGGGTAATCAGTGCTGGTGTCCTCAATTAGATACATCACGGCGTACGAACAAGATTGATGCGATTACAGCTCCAAAGGCCACGTATAAGCCTCCGACCGTTAGAGCATGAGAGTACTCAACTCCGGTTCCAATGCCGCTAGGTGCCCCACCAGATGCGATCGCAGCAAGTTGTGCCCCTGGCATCCACTCTTCTAGCGAGTTTTTGACGGCAATCAGAAGATTTTCAACGATAAGTAGCCATAAAACTCCGAAAGAGATCGCACTGATTGGAGAACGCAATAGCAAACCTAAAACCATGCCAATTGTTCCAAATCCAATGACGGAGATGATTATGTTGATGAAGGTCGTCAATAACGCATGTCGACCATCAGCGCCAAACCAAAGGTCGGTTGAGACTTTTGCACGCGGCGCCAATATCACCGATGCAGACACACTGATAATGGCTGAAAGAATAATCATTACAAAAGCAAATAAACCCATCGCTATAAATTTTCCAGCAAGCACACGCAAGCGACCCGGCTGGCGAACCAAGATATTTCTTAGAGTGCCATAGGTGTACTCCTGCGCCGTTTGTGCAGCAAAAACACAGAGTGCGATTATTCCCAAAAACCCACCAACACTGCTAAAGCCTTGAACTCCACCTGTAGCAAGGGAGAGAACTTCGCGAGTCACCACGCGACCACGATCAGAGTTTCCTTGAGGTGAATCTATTAGAAGGAACAAGAGTGATGAGAATAAAGCGCTGAAAAATACGACGGCACCCATAGTGCCAAGAAATAGAGTTGGACGACGTAATTTGCGAAGTTCAGAAAAGACAATATTCCACATTATTTTTCACCTGTCATTTCAAAGAAAGTCTCTTCAAGATTAGGAAGTTGCGGCGTTAATTGTGAAAGTGTTATTCCAGCATTGAATGCCGCCCGGTTAAATTCACCCGCCCAACTGGAGGGCCCTTCTACGTGCACTGCTCCATCACGAATTACAGCCCGATGTTCAGCAGCCTTTGCAATTGAAAGAAGGACTTCTAGGTCGTCTTCGTTTGCGCCTCTAGCGATGATGACAGGTTGCTGGCTCAGCATTAAATCCGTCATTTTGCCGGTAAAGACAACTTCACCTTTGCGCAACATAACTAAGTAATCACTAATGAGTTCGAGTTCGGATAAGAGGTGCGAAGATACAAAGACTGAGGTTCCATCATTTGCAAGCGAGCGCAATAAAGCGCGCACTTCTTGAATGCCCTCGGGGTCCAAACCATTAGTTGGCTCATCCAACATTAATAACTTTGGATTAGGCAACAATGCAGCTGCAATACCCAAACGCTGTTTCATTCCTAATGAGTAAGTCTTGTACTTAGATTTAGCACGGTCCCCCAGACCGACCAGTTCGAGCAGGTGTTGGACTCGATCGGTTGAAAATCCACCGAGATTTGCTAAGTAGTTCAAATTCTCTTTTCCACTAAGTGCTGGATAAAAGGCTGGACCCTCAATCATCGCCCCGACTCGCGGTAGGTATTTCTCAGGATGTTTTATCGACTCACCCAAAATCTCGCCGGTGCCGCCTGTAGGTGTGATCAGCCCCAAGAGCATTCTCATGGTTGTTGTTTTGCCTGAACCATTTGGACCTACAAAGCCACAAATCGTGCCCAATGGAACCTCAAAAGTTGCATGAGAGACGGCCATACGCTCTCCGTATTTCTTACTTAAATCTGTAACAGAAATCGCAGTGTTAGACATAAGCCTAACTCTGCCACAATTAACCATGAGTACACCATGGGGATACCGCCCCCGAAATGAGCGCGAAGCTCCGCAATGGGAGCTGCATCCCCAAACACATGCCGTGCGTACCGGACTTACCCGATCAGGCTTTGGTGAAACATCAGAGGCGCTTTATCTAAATAGTGGATTCACGTATTCAACTGCCGAAGAGGCCTTTGACTCTTTTGCCGAAGAAACAGATCACTTTTTATACAGCCGTTTCCATAATCCAACGATTGCCATGTTTGAAGCGCGCTTGGCGGCAATTGAAGGCGCAGATTACTGCGTAGCTACAGGTTCTGGAATGTCAGCGATGTTTTCTTCCCTCGCCTGCATTGTTGAACAGGGTGACCATGTTGTTGCATCGGCGGCGATGTTTTCTTCATGCCATGTTGTCATCACAGAGTTCTTACCAAAGTGGGGCGTAACTTTCGAATTAGTAAAGGGCAATGATCCGACAGCATGGGCAAAGGCGCTAAGCAAACCAACTAAAGCTGTCTTTATTGAAACGCCAAGCAACCCTTTAATGGAAATAGTCGATATCGCGATGGTGAGCGAGTTAGCCCATCAAGTAGGTGCAACGGTTATAGTCGATAACGTCATGGCTTCACCTGTATTACAGAAACCACTTCAGTTGGGTGCTGATGTAGTTATGTACTCTGCAACTAAGCATATTGACGGACAAGGCCGTGTTCTTGCCGGTGCAATTCTTGGTTCCTCTTCTTACATTCATGAAAAATTGATGCCATTTACCAGACATAGCGGTCCATCTTTGAGTCCCTTTAACGCATGGGTTCTCGTTAAATCTTTGGAAACAATGGAGATGCGCGTAGAAAGAATGGTGGCTAATGCTCAAACTGTCGCTGAATTTTTAGAAGCTCGTCCCGAAATCAAATCAGTGCGTTTCCCAGGTCTAAAGTCACACCCAGACTATGAGCTTGCTATGAAGCAAATGACTGGTGGCGGAACAACAGTTGGTATTGAGTTTTTTGGGGATCAGGCATACGTGTTTGCCTTCATGAATAAACTTCGAATTATTGATATCTCTAATAACTTGGGTGACAGTAAATCACTTATTACACATCCGGCAACTTCCACACATCGACGTTTATCTCCAGAAGTCCAAGCTGAAATGGGTATTACGTCATCAGTGTTGAGATTATCGGTAGGTCTGGAACACTCAACTGATTTAATTAAAGATATAACTCAAGCATTGAGTTGAGCGATAACAAGTACAACTGAGAGTAAACTCAAATAAGTGATTGACCACTGAAAAATATTTCCCGCAGTTTTTTCATAATCCGGAGAGTTCTCCTTAAGCGATATTAATTCTCTTGAAAATACCAAGCCAAGCAAAATGGTTACTATTAGAGACCAAGTTGGCAAATCTGCAGCGATTATTAGCCAAATTGATGATGCAATCATCAAAACCGTATGGAACCACATCTGGCGAGCGACATTTGCCTTAGTAGCTACAACTGGAAGCATCGGAATACCTGCCGCCGAATAGTCATCCTTGTGCTTAATTGCTAACGCCCAAAAATGCGGTGGAGTCCAAAAAAAGATCACCATAAAGAAAGCAAGTGCAGTGATTGAAAGTGAGTTAGTTACTGCTGCCCAGCCAATAAATACGGGCATACAACCGGCAGCACCACCCCAGACAATATTCTGGGAAGTTCTACTTTTTAAACCAATCGTATAAACAAGGACATAATATGTGATTGCAATAAATGACAAGAAAGTTGCAAGAGGTGTAGTAAAAATCCAAAAAATGATGAGCGATAAAATACCAATGACGAATGCAAAGATCGCAGCATTGGTTCTACTTAGTACACCAGTGACAATAGGTCGCTTTGAAGTTCGAGCCATTAATTTGTCGCTCTCACTTTCAATGACCATATTGAAAGCATTGGCACTACCTGCAGATAAAGTGCCTGCAAGAATCGTTGTGGCCACCAGTGAAAAAGAAGGTAGTCCTTTAGCCGCCAAAATCATGGCAGGTAGAGTGGAAACCAATAGGAGCTCGACGACCCGAAGTTTCATTAAATCTACATATCCACGCACAAGGCTCATCACCTGCCTAGATTACTCAGCAAACTAGGGCTCACTTCACAGAGGCTTCACAAGGTAAAAGGCTACTTTTCTCCTAATGAAAGGAGCTTCACATGACACCTCCACAGAAGCCCGAATGGATTGAGATTGCCGAGCAGGACACTCCCACATTTCCCCGCACTGTTTCCAAGGGTCTGCCGGTTATCGCCTTAGTTGTGACTGCCTCGATTTTAGGTGTGGGCAACCTCTTCGCGCATTCTGCGGAAGATAGTCCGACCAATGCTATCGAGATAACTGCTCCTGCCGCTCCGATTTCGCAGGCAACCGAGCCAACTACAGCAACCGTCGCCATTCAATCGATTGAAACACAAAATTCAGATGAAGTGAAGAACCCATCAATTGGGACATTGCCTATCTTCGGAGAAGAAGAAGATGATGATGATGTTCTCGAGTATGAAGATGACGATGAGGACGACGATGACGACGACTATGAGGACGACGAAGATGATGACGAAGAGGACGACGACTAACTCGTAGGCATTACAGTTAGAATATGCGCCGTAATTATCTATCTCTTGCAGTAATAACATCACTCTGTGCCATCTCTATACCGGCACAGAGTGACGTTCTTACTAGTGAAAACAAGATGGTTCTAGTCAAGTCAATTACTGGAGATATCTCACCAAAATCAGTTAGATCTTCGGGAACTGGTCTAGTGAGCGCCCACAATATGATGTATCGGCATAGTGTCACAATTTATGATTCCAATACTTTTGAACTCATAAAGACAGTCTCTGATTCAGTCCAGCTTTCAAAGTTTGGCGCATCAAAATACTCAACTTACTTTAAAGGTGCCCCAGTAGAGGGTGCTTATTCTCCTGACGGAAAGTATTTATATGTCACTAACTATGCAATGTATGGAAGGGGTTTTAAACGAGAGGGCCACGACACGTGCTCACCAGCTTCTCGCTACGATTCTAGTTTTCTGTATCGAATCAACTTAAGCGGTTACGAAATTGATGCCGTCTATCCAGTGGGTTCAGTTCCAAAAGTAGTTGAAGTGACTCCGGATAATAAATACGTTCTTGTTTCGAATTGGTGTTCATATGATCTAAAAGTCATATCTGTGGATACTCAAAAAACGATGAAAACAATAAATATTGGGCGATATCCTCGTGGAATTGCCGTAAGTAGTGATAGTAAACATGCTTACATTGCAGAAATGGGAGGTAACCGAATACATGTTATAGACCTCGAAGATTTCTCACGCTCTTATATTCCTATTGGTAGAAATCCGCGTGCGATTGTCCTTTCACCTGATAACTCCACAATGTACGTAACTATGAACTTATCGGGCAAAGTTGCTTCTTGGAACTTACTCACCAATAAGCCAGGCAAGTCTGTAACTACTGGAAAAGCGGCACGGTCATTGGCTATATCAAGTGATGGTTCTGCACTGTTTGTAGTTAATTTTGTGAGTGACACAGTTTCCAAAGTTCGTACGAGCAATATGAAGTTAATTCAAACTATTAAGGTGTGTAATGAACCCATAGGTGTCACCTTTGATGTACCGACTCAACGAACATGGGTTGCCTGTTATGGTGGTTCAATTAAAGTCTTTGATAATAAGTAGTTAAGGCGTAGGTTCAACCTCAGAGATTTCAGTTGGAATATTTGGAGCCGCAATTCGTCCGAGGATTCGATCTATGGCAGCACGAGCCTTGTCGCTTGCTCGAACGCCTCGTTGGATGTCATCAGCTAAAGTTACAAAAACATATTCACGGTCAACTGATTCTACAAAACCCGCCAAAGTTACCGTTCCATTGAGAGTTCCAGTCTTAGCGCGAACTAAACCAACCGCAACTGGTGCTGTTGTTAAAAATCTAGATTCCAAGGTGCCGGAAATACCACCGACTGGAAGAGAATCGTAAATATATTTAAACTTCTCGTCCTGGCGGAGTTTAAAAAGTAACTGACCTACCATTAACGCTGTTACTCGATTCTGCTTAGATAAACCACTGCCATCCAAAACCCTCAATTTAGTGGGATCTATTTCTAAATCTGTCAGCACTTGAGCAAAAGTTTGGGCTACTCCTTCAATGTTAAAGGTATACCCGGCAGCGCGAGAGGCGAGCCTAGCTAAACGTTCGGCCAAGAGATTATCACTCCATAGAAGTGTGAATTCCAAAATCTCATAAAGCTTTGGTGATTCTTCACTTGCGGTAATTTCGCTCGCTTCAGCTAAACTTTCGGCACTACTCACGGCCCTCATCTCTGGTTTGAAACCTCGCTGGGCCCAAAAACTCTTAAAATTTGAAACATCCTGTGAAAACAATTTCGAATATATGACCGTAATTTCCTCAAGAGAACCTCCATTGGCCTTCTTGAGCATAGCCATGGATCTATTTGCAAGGCTAGGCAGAGATGCGCGATTCATTTTACGAGCAGCGATGTAACTGGTACTGATCCAAGGGTCGTAGCTTCCTTGAATCACTAGAGTTCTGCTGTCCACTCCAACTGAAACATTAGTTGAGAAAATCGACTCTGGATCTAAATACTTCAGTGTTGCAACCCCTGAAAGTAATTTCATAACGGAGGCAGGTTTGCGTTGTGAATAAGCTTTCCTCTGATAAACAATCTCTCCGGTAGTTCCGTCAATGAGAATCATCGCTGGATTGGATAGAGCAGGAACTGCTAAGAGTTTGTCAAAAACAGCAGGTATTGCCGATGGTGATAAAGCTGCATTGCTCGGAACAACGTTTAGTGCGACAACCAGAGCAAGTAATATAAAAATTACTTTGTGTCGCATTGCATAGGTCTTTACCATAGAGATGCAATGAGAATATTTAATACCGTTAATCCAATTAGTGCTAACCATGTGTTCTTTGCAAGTACGGGTTTCTTTACCTTGCGAAAACCAATAACGAGAATTGCAATCAGAATTAGAAGTTTAACTCCAATTTTTGTTTGATTCAGATCTTCATCTGGGTTAACAGTTGCAAACATTCCCACCATCGCTAAACCGGCAATAAGAGCGGTTAGTCCTGCATGTAAAATCCCCGGGTTGAGTTTTCGCGGATCCTTATTCCATTGCTGCAAAAGCAATACAAGTATCACTACAACGCTGAGAACATGCAGGATATAGAGGATTGTATTGATAGTGGCCATGGAATCAGTTTAGAGTGCATCCATGTCTACACCAACAACGCCCGGCACTATTGGTCCGGGTGAGTTTTTTCCAGTTGTTGGTGTCGGACCTCATGAAAAGCCCTGGCCGCAAGGCCCCCAATACGATGCTGAGTTATTACTGAATGGTGACCGCCGCAATGTTTTGGATCATTACCGATACTGGAGTGTTAATGCAATTGTTGCCGATTTAAATACAAAACGGCATAAATTACATATTGCCATTGAAAACTGGCAACATGATTTGAATATCGGCTCAATTGTTCGGACTGCGAATGCATTTAACGTCTCTGGCGTACATATCGTAGGAAAACGCGATTGGAACAAGCGTGGAGCCATGGTGACAGATAGATACTTGAGCGTCCATCACCATCCAACAGTGAGAGAGTTTGCAATCTGGTGTGCAGAAAATGACTTGCCAATTATTGGAATCGACAATGTTCCTGGTTCAGAACGTTTAGAGAGGGCACAACTGCCAGAACGGTGCGTACTTTTGTTTGGGCAAGAAGGGGCGGGAATGTCTGAAGAAGGGATTGGGATCTGTGAAATTGTGTATGAAATTAACCAATATGGATCTACGCGTTCAATGAATGCTTCTGCCGCCGGTGCCATCGCTATGTATCACTGGGCAATGCAGCACCTACCTAAATGAAAAGAATCTGGCTCACCCGAAATCTAATCCTCTTAACGCTCGTTTCGCTAGCCCAAGATGCAGCAAGTGAGTTGTTGTACCCACTCTTACCGATTTTATTGACAGGTGTTATTGGAGCTGCGCCCTTAGCACTTGGACTTATCGAGGGTTGCGCTGAAGCTGCGGCGGGTTTTACTAAGTTAATTAGTGGCACATCTAGTGATCGTTTAGGTAGAAAGCCTTTCGTCATCTCGGGATATACATTGGCTGGAATAGGTAAAGCTCTGGTTGTGGTTGCAACGAACTGGCCATTGGTTTTCTTAGGTCGAGTTACGGATCGAATTGGCAAAGGTCTCCGAAGTGCACCACGGGATGCTTTGATTTCAGATTCAGTAGGCAAAGCCCACTTAGGACGCGCCTTTGGTTTCCATCGCACTGGCGACAATATCGGCGCGGTGATTGGCCCGGCCATTGCGCTTATAGGGCTCGCTATGCTCGATGGCGATGTCCGGGCTGTAGCAAAATGGGCGTTGATTCCAGCGCTTATTTCGGGGTTTTTGACTCTTTTGCTTAAGGAGAGTTTTGTAAAAGTTCCACGAGTTAAAGCAGAGAAAAAGCAACACCCACGCTTACCCAAAACCTTAAAACGTTCAATTGCAATTTTAGTATTGATTCAATTGACTAACATTCCGGACCTGCTTCTATTATTGCGTCTGCATGACATTGGTTTTTCGACACAAGGCGTAGTTCTTTCATACATGCTATTTAGCGGAGTGACCGTTCTCGCAGCTTTTCCTGGTGGTTATATTGCCGACAAGTTTTCACCTAGGGTTGTCTATGCTGTTGGACTGCTTGCTTTCGCCGCAGCATATGCAACATTGGGATTAACCCAAAACCACTCACTCGCCTTAATCGCACTCGTTGTTTATGGTTTGTTTCCTGCTTTTACTGACGGTGTAGGTAAGGCATGGATAGCCTCGTTGAGTGAAGACAACCATCGCGGTCGCGCGCAAGGCGTGTATCAAGCCTCAATGAATTTCGCCGTGCTTGGTGCTGGAATTTGGGGTGGTGCTTTATGGAGCAGTGGAGATATTCAATGGCCTCTGATTATTGCCGCCGTCGGAGCGCTTATGGGTTCGATAACTCTTGCAATAAACCATCTACGGCGCGCTCAATCATAATCAAAGTTTCTTCGTACGCTGCAATCGTTTGGTTATAGGGATCTGGCACTTCGAGCTTATAAAACTGCTCTGATGCTGGGTCAATTGCTGAGAGAGAAGCATCAAAACTTCGTAGATAAAATACTTTGTTTACCGATTCAGTACTATCTGCGAGCTTAATTACATTACTGAAATTGCTTGAATCCATAACGAGGATCAAGTCGAATGCGTGGAAATCACTAGATTGAAATTGGCGCGCAGTATGTCTATAACTATAGCCCGCGCTCTCCCAAACTTTCTTTGAAGTTGGGTGTGGGCCTTGACCGATATGCCAAGCCCCAGTGCCAGAGCTTTCGACAATGATTTTAGGGCTTTTCCATTCGGAAGTTCGGTTAGCAAGAACTGCTGCGGCCATTGGAGAACGACAGATATTTCCCATGCAGACCATTGTGATTCGTACCTCTGGCAGGCTTTTTAAGTGCGAAATCAAACCTCTGGCTCATCCTCTAGCATCTCTTGTACTGACTTCAATCGCCGTTCGATTTCGTTGGCTTCGTCAATGCGTCCTTGCATACGTACTATTTTTGCAATCCTGGATTCCACATCAATGATGAATTCAAAATCCTTAGGTTCGTCATCGCTAACAACTGCGAGCACTTGCTCGAGTGTTGCGAGACCATCATCGAACTTCTCTAAGAGAATTTGCGCTTTGCCATACTCAAAAAGTGCAAAGGTTTCACGTCGATGATCATGAGCCGTTTCAAAAACATCAAGTGCTTTTCGGGCTGTTATAAGTGCGAGTTCACCGTCGTTCAATTCAATAAGACAAGAAGCCATTTTTTGATCACAGCGAGCGACGTGAATAACTTCTTTGTTGTGTTTAAATAAAATTCTCGCCTCTTTGAAAGCAGCAATGGCTTTTTCATAGTTCTTCAACTCGCGCTCGGCACAGCCAATTAAGTGAAGATCGTTAGCTGCACCTATTTCATTTCCATCTACTAAATGTTCTTGAGCACACTCACCCATAGTCAATACAACTTTTTCATATTGTTTAGACGTGTACCACCATTCGCCTAACGTGCATGCAAGCTCCAATGCAATGGGCGACTTATTCTCTCTCAAAATTTCAACGGCCTTGCTCATTGCAGATGCAGCCTCATCCATACGCTTTAATTGATTGAGGTTATATCCAATAGCTGAATATGCTTGAGCTAACCCTTCACTTGATGCACTAGCTCCTAAAGTTGAATAGATATCCCGTGCAGTTTCAGCAAGAGCTAAGGCTTCGTCATACTGTCCCCGTGCATAGATTCTGGCGCTGAGTTCGTAATATGTGCTAGCCCGCTCTTCGCCATCGACTTCAGGAATCCGATCCCAGAGCATCTCTTCTGTGACTATATCTTCCATATCATCGTCTTCGCTCACGCAGACCGCCTCTCCCGTGCAGGTTCTTTACGCGACTCTATACGCAAATACTTAATTCTTCGTTCGAATAGACAAGGGGTAGAAGCGGCCTTACGCTTTCTACTTGCAAATGATTCGCATCTAGCGGCCATTTAGGGCGACCTGGGGCAGCAGAGGGGCAGCAGAGGAGAGATCATGAACGCCGTCATTAAAAAGAGTGAGCGCACACCTCTACGCCAACTCCTCAGCGCTGATGAATGGCGCCGAATGGGCGCAATGTTTGGCGTCATTCTCTTCTTACACATTGCTGGGGCGCTATTGATGTGGAAGGCCACGACGGGCAACTACAGACTCGGGGACGGTTCACTCTTTGGTTGGGGTACGGCTGCCCTTGCCTACATTTTAGGCATGCGCCATGCATTCGATGCCGATCACATCAGTGCCATTGATAACACAACTAGAAAGTTAATGTCTGAAGGCCAACGTCCATTGGCGGTTGGTTTCTTTTTCTCACTGGGTCACTCATCAGTAGTTTTCCTACTCACTATATTACTTGGCTTTGGAATTAAGACTCTGGGATCACAGCTAAACGATGATAATTCGGCGCTGCAGCACTATACGGGGTTAATTGGAATTTCAGTCAGTGGTACTTTCTTGATGCTAATCGGAATCTTAAATTTAATAGTTTTAATTTCAATAGTTGGCGTCTTTATTCAGATGCGCAAAGGAGCTTATAGCGAGGAAGAGTTAGAGAAACATCTTGACTCTCGTGGGTTATTAATGCGTTTCTTCGGGCCAATCGCCCGGCGAATCGATACATCATGGAAGATGTATCCTCTTGGAATTTTATTTGGACTGGGTTTTGACACTGCAACCGAAGTAGGGCTACTTATTCTAGCGGGATCATCAACAATTGCAGGCCTGCCATGGTGGGCGATGATTTCATTACCATTTTTCTTTGCCGGTGGAATGAGTTTGCTTGACACTATTGATGGATCGTTTATGAATTTTGCTTATGGTTGGGCATTTTCAAAACCTGTTCGCAAGGTGTACTACAACATTATTATTACTGGTCTCTCTGTAGCCGTTGCACTTTTTGTTGGCGGGCTTCAAATTCTCCAAATTGTCGCCCAACAGTTGAATCTAAAGGGTGGACTTTGGGATTATGCACTTGCTTTTAATTTAAATAGCGCTGGCTACTTCATCGTAGGGGCATTCGTAGTGGTCTGGGCTGTGGCTTTACTGCTTTGGAAGTACGGCAATATCGAAGAGCGATGGCACAATAAGGCTCATGAGGCTCAACAAGCTCGTGGAGAACAAAGCAATCACACTGCGGCCGGCATAGACCTTGGACCGATTAAAGATGGATTTAAGATCGACTAAAAATCTTTAAACGTTGTTGCCCGATGGCTGCACCTAATAAAACGATTCCAGCACCAACAGGTTCGTACCATGCAACTTTTTCGCCAAGGAAAATTATTCCGACTATCACAGCCACTACTGGTGTTACATACGTTACGGTGCTAGCGATTGCACTTCCCGCAGCTTCCATAATTTTAAAGTTCCAAATATAGGCAAAGCCACTTCCAAATACACCGAGGGCGATCATGGCAAACACCGGACCAGGCCGATATTCATCTTTGGCTATTCCATCTATTAAATAGAAAGGTAGAAGTGTGAGAGCGCCGGCTGAAACTTGCATCGCCGCTAAGGCTTCAGGTTGTAATTTTCTAGGTAATACAAACTTACGTGAGTAAGGAAAAGAGAATCCATAGCATGTCACCGCGAGTAGAAGTGCGAGCACCGCCCCTATAGGATTTTCGCCGAGACCCTTCCATGCGCCGAGGACAGTAAGTACACCAATGAAGCCAAGAAGCAGACCTAGCACTTGATAGTTCTTGAGCTTTTCTTCACGAAAAACAATCATGATTGCAAGTAAAGTCATTAGCGGAGTTACTGCATTGATAATCCCTGCCAAAATCGAAGTAACTTCAGTTTCAGCAACTGCAAAGAGAACACCCGGAATGACATTGAGAAGCAGCGAAACAATCCAAAGATGAAACCAGATCTCTTTGCCTGTTGGAAGTGGGATTTTTTTAAATCGAGCCCAAAAAACTAAGGTCAGCGCCCCCATTGATACTCGACCAAAGGCAACTCCGATGGGTGTTAAAAACTCAAGACCTAATTTGATGAAGATAAAGGAACAGCCCCAAACAACGCCTAAAGCGAGATAGAGGCCGATCCAAGACCTCTTCTCACCATCCACAACGTGAAGATACATGTGAATCACACTCGATATCGATGGTAAAGATGAACAATAATCCACGGTAGAATTGCCCACGTTGATGCAACCGCATCAAGGAACTTCCCCTAAGCGCAGCAGAAGCCGCGCTACTTGCGAGTCTTATCACTATCTTGACGGCCCCTTTGAGCGCCAGTCAAACCCGAGACGCGCTTGTCGTCTCGATTGGTATGCATTTCTATGTCTCTACAACCACGTACAACCGCGCCCGGAAAAGCACGTCGGGCAGCATCTGTAGGAAAACCTAAGCGCACGAAGAAGGCCGCTGAGTTTAACGCGGTAGATCCAAAAGCTCGCCACACAACTGCCCAAAAGAATGCGCGCAAAGGCGCAGCTGCCCTCAATAAATCCGCTGTGGGTAAATCTGTTGTGACTAAATCAAAGAAGGCAGCCACCACGCGCCGCTATTCAGATTCCGATCCATCAACAATTTCGAAAAAAGAGGTTCGCTTGACTGACCGTTCAAAACTGCGCGCACAGCGCTTCCAAAAAAAAACAGCTTCTCGTCCACGCCCACTTGAAGCGCCTGAAGAGCGCAAAGCCCGTATTGAACTTTCACAAAAGCCCGAAAGCCGCGCAAAGAAGTTTGTTGCAGAGCGCACTGAGCGTGCTAAGCGTCCATTGGATAAGAAAATAGATTTCAAAAAGACCGAATACAAAAAATCAGATACACGTCCAACAAATCGCCGCGATGCAGCAATTGCAAAGGTTTCGCGCACTGATGATGGCCGCCCTAACTTTATTCCGCGCAAAGTTGAAAAATTTGATCCAACTCGCCCGAAGAAACGCTCTGAAGCTCCAGATACACGCGCGGCAAACTTTCGCGCAGAGCGTCCAGTTCGTGATCGTCGCAATGAATCACCGGCATATGCCCGTGATGATTTCAAGCATTCATCTAAGACGCACACCAATGCCGCGGTCGATTTTGGAGCAGATGATAACTATATTTCGGCAAATTTAGCTGACGCTAATTTAATTGATGCAACTCCATTAACTGAGATAACTACAACTTTCAGTGATTTAGGAATCGCAGCACCATTAGTTAATGCCCTTGCTAAACAGGGAATTATTCATCCCTTCCCGATTCAAATCGCTACTTTGCCTGATGCGTTAGCGGGCTACGACATTTTGGGTCGTGGGCAGACTGGTTCTGGTAAAACTCTTGCCTTCGGTCTAGCCCTTCTCAATAATTTAAATGGCCGTGTTGCAAAGCCACATAAGCCACTTGCGCTTGTACTTACACCAACACGCGAACTAGCCCAGCAGATCGATGAAGTCTTGATGCCGTTAGCGCGCTCAATTGGTCATGAATCAGTTGTTGTCGCTGGAGGAATGTCCTATGCAAAGCAGATCACCGCAATGCGTCGTGGAACGGCAATTTTGGTTGCAACTCCTGGCCGTTTGATTGACTTGCTCAACAAGGGTGAAATTCAACTAGACCAGTTAGAGATAACTGTTCTTGATGAAGCCGATCAAATGGCCGATATGGGATTCTTACCGGTTGTTAAAGAGATTTTGGACCAAGCTAAGCTCGATGGACAGCGCCTATTGTTCTCGGCAACCCTTGATCGCGGAGTTGATTCCTTAGTTCGTCAATACTTGAAGAACCCAAAGACTCACTCACTTCAAAATGATCGTGCTTCTGTATCAACAATGGATCACTTTGTTCTTGTGATGAACCCAGGTGATAAGGATGACATCACTAATCAAATCGCTGCCCGTAATGGTAAGACAATTATGTTTGTTAAGACACAACGTGGCGCAGATCGCTTAGCTGATAAACTTGCTCACGCAGGTGTTGCAGTTGGTGCATTGCACGGTGGTAAGTCACAAGCAGTACGTACTCGCACACTTGCACTCTTCAAGGAATCTTCCAATGCCGCACTTGTTGCAACCGATGTTGCAGCTCGTGGTATCCATGTTGATGGAATTTCATTAGTTGTTCACGTCGATGCTCCAACAGATCACAAGGATTACTTACACCGCGCAGGTCGTACTGCACGTGCTGGGGAAGCCGGAACTGTTGTAACTATTGCTACAACTAGGCAGCAGAAATCAATCGGTGGGATCACTTCTCGCGCTGGTGTTACACCGAGGTTCGTTGGGGTAACTCCACTTAGTACTGAATTAATGAAGATTACTGGCGCACAGGAGCCATCCGGTGTCCCGTACATCGTGCCTATCGTTGAAAAGTCGGTACGTAATGGAGGCAATAAGCGTCCACGCCCCAACTCAAGTCAGCGTCGTCGCCGCCCTCACTAATCACGACCACGGCTAGCGCCGTAGCTGCTTAGAATTAGCTCTATGACCAACATTGAAGCTAATCCATTTGCCAATCGCAGCACACTTGATTTTGAACTACCCCCATTTGCTGAAATTCAAGTTGGGCATTATTTGCCTGCCTTTTATGAAGGCTGTACTCGACAGTTAGCAGAAGTGCAGGCGATTCTCGATACCCCGGGTGTTCCAACATTCGAAAACACAATCGTTGCGCTTGAAAAAAGTGGGCAGATGTTGACACGTATGCTTTTGGTTTTCTACAACAAATCTTCTAGCGATACTGACGATGCCATAGATGCAATTGAAGAGGAAATGGCACCCAAGCTTGCCGCACATCAAGATGCTATTAATTTAAATCCTGCCCTTTTTCAACGAATCAAAGATCTTTTTGAGAACCGTGAATCACTTGGATTAAATAGCGAAGATTCATGGTTACTTGAGCGCTACTACAAAGATTTACTCTATGCAGGCGCTCACTTGACCACTACTCAGCGAGAACGCCTAATGCAGCTCAATGAGCAGCTTTCAAAATTAGAAACTCAGTTTTCAAAAAACGTTTTGGCAGATACAAATGACCTAGCTGTAATAGTAGATTCTTTGCAAGATTTGGATGGCCTTAGCACTAATGAAATTGAGGCAGCAGCAGCGGCTGCGCGTGATCGAGGGCTAGTTGATAAATGGTTGATTGGAATGGTGAATTTTACTGGTAACCCCGTGTTGGATTCGCTTACTAATCGCGAACTCCGTAAGAAAATTATGGAGGCGTCAAAACTTAAAGCTAACCGTCCAAATGCACATGACAATAAGCCCGTGCTCCTTGAAATGGTTAAATTGAGTGCAGAGCGAGCCGAATTATTTGGAAAGAAGACACATGCAGAACATGTGATCGCCGTCCAGACTGCCGAGCATCCTGACAACGTCCATGCGATGCTCCGAAAAATAGCTCCCGCAGCCCTTCGTAACGCTAAGGCCGAGGCTGAAGATCTTCAATCTTCAGCGGGCACAGAAGTTCACAGCTGGGATTGGGGTTATTACACCGAAAAAGTTCGACTTGAAAAGTACAACATCGATACAACCAAAATGCGTCCCTACTTTGAGTTAGAGCGAGTTCTCCATGATGGGGTCTTCTTCGCCGCCAATAAGCTGTTCGGAATTTCATTTAAGGAGCGACCAGATTTGGTGACGTATCACCCTGAGGCTCGCGCTTTTGAAGTAAATAATGAAGACGGATCAAGAGTTGGTTTATTTATCGGTGATTTCTACACACGTGATTCAAAACGTGGCGGAGCGTGGATGAATAACCTTGTCGATCAAAACTTCTTATTTGGTCAACTCCCTGTGGTTGTAAATAACTTGAACATCCCTAAACCTGGTGCTGGCAAACCAACTTTACTTACTTACGATGAGACCACAACGTTGTTCCACGAGTTTGGACATGCAATTCATGGGCTTCTCTCCCAAGTTAAATATCCACGAGTCTCAGGAACAAATGTCCAGCGTGACTTTGTCGAGTTCCCATCACAAGTAAATGAGATGTGGATATTGTGGCCGGAGGTGGTAGAAAATTATGCCCGCCACTTTGAAACTGGCGAGAGGCTGCCCCAAGATTGGATTGATAACCTAAAGGCCGCCTCTACATTCAATGAAGGATATGCGACTACAAGTTATTTAGCAGCGGCGATTTTAGATTTAGCCTGGCACTCCCTTTCAAGTGAACAAGCTAAAAGAGTTACTGATGTCGAAGCCTTCGAAGCGCAAGCAATTAAAGATTACGACTTAGATTTTGAACCAGTTCCGACGCGATACCGTTCAACGTATTTCAGCCATATCTTTGCTGGTGGTTATTCTGCCGGCTATTACGGATATATCTGGTCCGAAGTTCTAGATGCCGACACTGTTGATTGGTTTAAGGATAACGGTGGATTGACACGTGAAAATGGAGAGCATTTCAAAAATTCACTTCTTGGGCGTGGCGGTTCAATTGATTCGATGCAGATGTTTAGAAACTTCAGAGGTCGCGATTCAAAGATCGAGCCGCTGTTGAAACGTCGCGGGCTGTTGTAACTCCGAATATCTTTGCGAGAGTCGGTCGATATCCCCACTCACTAATAATCTTTTGTCGCGTGCAAGTTCGCCGAAAACGATTGTGAGGTCGCGAGCGCGAATATCAAAAGCCTTCGCAAGTTCTTTTATTACCGCTTCATTAGCTTTGCCCTCGACCGCTGGGGCTTGAACAGCAACAACTAAGCGTGGAGGATCACCTGCGGTTCCACCAACTTTGTTTCGCGAAGCATTAGGGCGGACCCGAATATCAATAAGGAGCTGCCCGGACACTTAACCTGCAGAGCCCGAAGGACCTGACTTGCGTTGAAAACGTGGTGCTGGTGCGCCGCCTGCCTGTGTTCCACCGACCTTTGGGCCAGATGCATTTCCGCCACCGGGAAGTGATGAGTTTTTGTGCTTCTTTTTTTCCAACGCCTCTAAAAACTTCGCACGGGCATCATCTGCGGGTTTCTTTTCATCGGCCATGAACCTATCCTATCTTTAGTTCGAGCTCTCTTTATACTCGCGAAGTCGCTCTAATACTTCTGATTCACGATAGCGCCGATGTCCACCAAGAGTGCGAATCGCTGTAAGTTTGCCGGCCTTTGCCCAGCGTGTGACGGTCTTTGGATTCACGTGAAAGCGCAGAGCTACCTCTTTGGGGGTTAATAAAACCTCTGGGGCTGGCGCACGGTCTAACTCCATTGGATCCCCTCTGTGCCCATCGCACCATGTCCGCTTTGTTCCTTATTGCCGTGAAGTATTGCGATTTACCACGCCTAAAGCAAGAGTTAAAAACCGATTAATTTGCCGATTCCAGAGCCTGAACATAGCGCCATCGTGACATTAAGCGCTCATACCCTTGGCCTGCCATCATGCGATCAGAGGCGGCTAAACCCGATAGTGAGTGCAAAACATCCTCAATAGATGTATCTGCAGACAATCCATCTTCACCATTATCACGAAGTGATTTTTCTAAATAGGTGGCTAAACCGCCGTAATCTAATTCAACATAGGAGTTTGGGTGAAACATTTCAAGCCATGCCAATAGATTTTCCAAATCTTGTTCGACTGGTCCCTCACCGAATGCACTAACAACCGTTTCGTGAGCTGACTGCGCTCGAGACTTAGCACGTGCAATAGTTGTTCGTGCAGTTGTAAATACTCCGTCGCCATTTTCACCTCGATGCCGCTCGCTAGGTTGAAACAGTAAGAACCAGCGGGGTGGAATAACCCAGGTCTCATTGAGAATATGTGGGACTTTGTCTTCGAGTAAGTCAACTCCAGCTGTGATGACATCTTCCATCGCCGGAGTGATAAAAAACGGAATAACAGTACTTGGTAGAGATTCCTTAAAGTTATCAAGTGCTGCCCAACAACGAGTTGCAGTTGCCCATGGTGAAACAAAGCGTTCACCATCAATCTCGAGAATGTGAACTCCATCTGGTCGACCCACTGGTGGTTCCGGAAAAACTAAACGACGAAGTGCTAACTCTTCTTCAGAAATATAGCTCGCGGAATTAACATCAATATTCTGCCAACGTAAACGATCAGCAGGTTCGAAGGCCGAAAGTGGCTCGTAGATACGAAGAGAGGCTACGTACGGAGTTGGTCTCACGCACGTGGGATGTAATTGCCCTCAGCAAAGGGATCGTCATCCTCTTTTTTATTCGACGTATCGATTTCGCCATGAAGCTCTTTCGTAAGACGATCGAGATCCATATCTTGGGCGTTGTACTTTAAGTCTCGTGCAACTTTTGTCTGCTTAGCTTTTGATCGGCCGCGACCCATAGTGCGACCTCCTTACTTGTATATGTTTGCCAGAGAGGTAGGTTACCGTGCCTTGGCGCTAGGCTCCAAAGTGATAGCAAATGAGCGAGTTTTTGCCTTGTGGCGTAGGGCAAAATAGCCCATTACTTGAAGAAACAGGCTCAACGGCATTGTGGGGATGCGATATCTGTGATCCCCCACCGTTCCTAAAGTAACTAACCACGAGATGGCGACCGGAATGAGTGTCAGGTAGGCAATATTGGCATAAAGCCCCTTCATGGAGCGGAGCCAGAAGAAGCCGATAAACATCATTGAAATGCAGCCCAATACCCAGGCGAAGGAGATTATTTTTCCTGGCAATTTATTAATTAAATCACTTCCCTCTTGGCTTCCCTTGGCAATACTGGTTAAGGGATTTATTTTCAGCCAAGGGTTACGCGCCATCGTTCCCTCTCCTAGAGGACCAGACCATGGGGACCAGAAGAAAAAACCTTTATTCAAGAATAAGCGAACTCCCTTGACTGGATGTCCCGCATACCACTTAATTACACATTTAAACATATCGCTATCAGATACGGCAGTCGCAGGAGGAGTTGGTTCACACGGCACAACCGCACCTGTATGAGGATATCCGCCAGAGGTTTCATCGCCTGCGCCAACGGCCATATTTCCGCCAAGAATGGATGCAACCACTGCCTTATTCACAGATTGAATATTTCGTTGAACTATTAGGGCTGGCGCAATAGACATAATTCCGATTACGCCAACAAGAATTGCAGCTTGAACCTTATGATTCTTAAACATGAGTGCCCATGTAATAGCAATTATTATTGTTGTTAAAATCCATCGAGGTTGTATAAAAGTGGCAAGCGCTGAAATTGCTCCCACTCCAAAAATGAACTTTCCAATTTTAACGTCTCCCGCTAAATTTTTTGATTTAATAATAAAACCAACAATCAGCAACATACTTGTAGAAAGCAAACTTTCGTATCCAACCACAAGCGTGCTCAGAGAAAGCGTCGGATTAAAAGCGATCGCAATTCCAATGAGAAAGATATAGGGACGAAGTTTTGTATCGCGAAGTTGTTTCACAAAGAAGTAACTTGCATAGGCATAAAACGCGCTCTGCACGAATGAGAGTAGCCATACTCCATGAACTACTGAAATTTTCGCAATCAACCAAATTAAAATTGGATAACCCGCGGGCATGTACGAAAGTACACTTGCATCAGAGTAATAACCCTGCTTAAGAAGCCCATCAGCGCCAGCAAGCCAACTTTCGCCATCAGATCCCAGCCATCCTCCACCACTGATGTTTGTCATCGTGATCAATTTGATTGCAAAAGCTAAAAGTGGAATGGCAACTAGGTAAAAATTATCTTTATTGCTCTTCTTTATTGCCTGCTGCCGAACTAACTTCGATTTACTAGCCATACGACCTATCTCCTAAAGTCAGAGACCAAGTATGAGCGTCGATTTTCATTATTACCAGAAGGCTCCACAAGGCCTGCGACCCAGGCTTTCATCCCTCGCGCAGCCAACGAGGCTAGGGCTAAATCGGCCGCATCGGCCGAAACGATAGCCACCATGCCGATGCCTGCATTCCATGTGCGCTCCATGTCGGATTGCGGCACTCCACCAATTTTTGCCATGAACTCCATTTCAACCGGCAAGGACCATGTTGAGCGATCATAAATTGCGGTGAGGTGGGAAGGAATAACGCGTGCGGTGTTTTCTGCGATTCCACCTCCGGTGATGTGTGTGAATCCACGCAATGAACCAGACATGGATTTAATAAGAGCTAAGCAATCGAGAGTATAGATTTCAGTAGGAGTTAAAAATACTTCTCCTGAAGTTTTGCCGTACTCACTTACATGTGCTTCCAATGACAGTTTTTGAGTTTTAATAATTTGGCGGACAAGTGAAAAACCATTTGCGTGAAAACCACTTGATGGCATTGCAATCAGTACATCCCCGGCTTGCACTAGATGTGCACCAAGTTGATTGTCTGCATCAACTACTCCGGTAGCAGCTCCTGCGATATCAAACTCATCCTCGCCCAGTAAGCCTGGATGTTCAGCAGTTTCTCCCCCTATGAGAGCGGTATTTGCTTTCCCACAACCGCGCGCAATACCTGCAACAATTTCTGCAATGCGCTCGGGTATAACTTTGCCGACAGCAATGTAGTCGGTCATAAATAGAGGCTCTGCACCACACACAACTAAATCATCGACAACCATGGCAACTAAATCTTCTCCGATTGTGTCGTACTTACCCAATGCGCGAGCAATCTCAGTTTTAGTTCCCACTCCGTCGGTTGATGTCGCCAGCAAAGGCTTCTTCATGCTCTTGAGCGCACTTGCATCAAAGAGGCCGGCGAATCCGCCAATTCCACCCATCGCCTCTGGCCGCGAAGCTTTTGCGATCGATGCCTTCATAAGCTCAACTGCGCGAGCACCCGCGTCAATATCTACACCGGAATCTTTATATGTACTCATCTAGTGACCATGTACCTCGGTAATTTCAAGGCGCATCTTTCCTTCAGACATATCTGCAGGGATGCGAATCGGATATGTGCCAGTAAAGCAGGCAGAACATAGCTTGTTTTCATCAATTTGTGTCGACTCAATGAGTCCTTCGAGAGAGACATATCCAAGAGAATCGGCACCAATCGAACGTCGAATCTCTTCGATCTCTAAGCCGCTAGCAATGAGTTCAGCCCGCGTAGCAAAATCGATTCCATAAAAGCATGGCCATTTAACTGGCGGCGATGAGATACGCACATGAATTTCGCGGGCACCAGCTTCACGAAGCATTCGAACAATCGCGCGTTGAGTATTTCCACGCACGATTGAATCGTCAACAACAACAATACGTTTGCCTTCAATGATTTCGCGTAAAGGGTTGAGTTTCAAACGAATGCCAAGTTGGCGAATAGTTTGAGATGGTTGAATAAATGTGCGACCTACATATGAATTCTTAACCAGACCAATTCCAAATGGAATACCTGAACCTTTTGCATATCCAATTGCCGCCGGAGTGCCAGATTCAGGAACTGGAATTACCAAATCCGCCTCTACTGGTGCCTCTTGAGCCAGACGCACTCCAATCGCAACACGAGTTGCGTGAATTCCTTGTCCTGCGATCAATGTATCTGGTCGCGCTAAGTAGACGTATTCGAAGAGGCAACCTTTAGGTTCTGCTACCGCCCAACGTTGCGAGCGGACACCATTTATATCGATTGCAATAAATTCTCCAGGTTCAATTTCACGGACAAAGGCGGCACCGACAATGTCAAGTGCAGCGCTCTCTGATGCAACTACCCAACCGGTTTCTAGTTTGCCAAGAACTAACGGGCGCACACCATGTCGATCTCGCGCTGCATATAAAGTGTGCTCATCCATAAAGACTATTGAGAATGCGCCTTCTAATTGAGGTAGAACAGAAATCGCACTTGCCTCAACATTCTTTTCATTTTGAAGTGAAATAAGCGCTGTCATTATTTCTGTATCTGTAGTTGCTCCGCGGTCGCGGCCTGTACTTGGCTCTAGTTTTTGGACTAACTCAGCGAGCTCTCCCGTATTAGTCAAATTACCATTGTGTGCCAAAGCCAGTGTTCCGTACTTAGTTGGGCGTAGCGTTGGTTGAGCATTGACCCATGTACTGGATCCGGTCGTACTGTAACGACAGTGTCCAATTGCTAAATCACCCGGTAATGTCGCAAGATCGCTTTCGGTAAAAACCTGTGAGACTAAGCCCATATCTTTATAGACAAGAATTCGTTCTCCATCACTTGTTGCAATTCCTGCAGACTCTTGTCCTCGATGTTGCAACGCATATAAACCGTAAAAAGCTAAGTTCGCAACTTCTTCTCCGGGTGCCCACACTCCAAATACACCACAGGCATCTTGTGGACCTTTATCTGAATCTAAAATATCGTGATTTAGTAACCCATCAGGGCGCCGGCTCATGTCGTCATCTTAAGTGGTAAGTACGGTGTTAAATCGGCACGAAGGCCGGAAGCAGTTACTGCGCCGCTGTTTAAAGCCTCGCTCCACGAGATTTCACCGGAAGCTAAGGCAATCCACGTCGCTGCTGCCATTTCGATGACATTTGCTGGTGTACCGCGTGTATGTGTTGGACCTTCTCCACATTGAATCGCTGCATAGGGTGGGATTCGAACTTCAATCGCACGACCAGGTGCTTTAGCCGCAAGAAGCGCCAAAGTGCTCTTTACCTCGTCTAATATTTTAGGATCTCGCATCTGCATCACCCAAACAAGGTTGGAAAAGTAGAGGTATGTGCAGTGCGAAGTTCACTAAGAGGGATGATGCACTCATTGATAATTAGCGAATCACCACCGGTAGTACCTAATTTTGAAAGAGTTATCGAATATTTTTCCGCCAATCCATTCAGCGCTAGAGCGGTGTTGGAATCTATCGCGACGACAACTCGCCCTGGTGATTCACTTAGTAATTCAATCCCAACATTACCCAATGTGATTGTTGCACCAACGAAGTTGCGCAAAACCATTTCTGTTAAGCCAGCCGATAATCCACCCTGACTCAAATCATGAGCGGCTCTAAACAACCCCTCGGCGTGCCCCTCAAGAAGTAGCTCTATAAGCTGCATTTCACGGGCTAAATCAGCTGTTGGAGATTGTCCGATGCGTTCACCATTTAAAAAAGCCCATTCACTCCCGGCAAAATCTTCATACGTATCACCCAATAAGTAAAGATCTAATCCAGCCACATTAAAACTCATCGGGGTGCGAGTTCTAACATCTTGAATTACGCCAAGAACTCCAATAACTGGGGTTGGCAAGATGGCTTCCGCACCTGTTTGATTATAGAAAGATACATTGCCTCCGGTCACAGGCAGATCCATTTCTAAACATCCGTCGGCTAAACCTCGAACAGTTTCAGCGAACTGCCACATAACTCCTGAATCTTCAGGTGAACCAAAATTCAAGCAATTGGTAACGGCAAGTGGTCGTGCGCCTGCAGTTGCAATGTTACGCGCCGCTTCAGCTAAAGCTAATTTAGCTCCTTGATACGGATTCAAATATGACCAGTTAGCATTGGCATCGGTTGAGATTGCAATACCTAAATGCGTACTCTCATCAATTCGTACCATTCCCGAATCATCAGGTTGCGATTGAATCGTGTTTCCTTGCACATATTTGTCATACTGCGAAGTGACCCATGATTTATCAGCGAGATTTGGTGTGCCAGCAAGTTTGAGAACTGCAGCTTTAATATCTGAAGCGCTATTTAGGATCGGAAGGGTTACTTTCTGTCCATTCACTACATCGATATAGGCAGGCTGGGCGAGCGGGCGATTGTAAACAGGGCCTTCATGAGCGACTGTACGTGGAGGAACATTCACGATTACTTCGCCGTTCCATGTGATCTCTAAACGCTCGCCGTCAGTGACTTCACCGATCGCTGTAACGGTTACATCCCACTTTTTACAGATTTCGAGAAAACGTTGCAGTTTATGAGGTTCAACGATTGCGCACATACGCTCCTGTGACTCTGACATTAAAATCTCTTCAGGAGAAAGTGATGGATCGCGCAGCGGAACCTTATCCAGCGCTACTTTCATGCCACCTGAACCACCTGATGCAAGTTCGCTTGTTGCACACGATAAACCTGCTCCTCCCAGATCTTGAATTCCAACAACTAAATCCTCTGCAAAAATTTCAAGTGAGCATTCAATCAAAATCTTTTCTACAAAAGGATCTCCCACTTGCACGCTTGGACGTTTAGTTGATCCTCCGGTGCCAAATGTTTCAGAGGCAAGAACAGAAACTCCACCAATTCCATCTCCGCCTGTTTTGGCACCGAAGAGCACGACTAAATTGCCAGCGCCTGCCGCTTTCGCCAACTTAATATCGCTGTGTTTCATGACTCCAACACATAGCGCATTTACTAAAGGATTGCCGGCATATGTTTCATCGAAGACTATTTCTCCACCAATATTTGGTAGACCTAAACAGTTTCCATATCCACCAACACCAGCAACAATTCCTGGTAATACTCGGCGAGTATCTGGCGCATCTGCCGGACCGAATCGAAGTGGATCCATTACGGCGATGGGCCTTGCACCCATGGTTAAAATATCTCGAACAATGCCACCGATTCCAGTCGCGGCCCCTTGATATGGCTCGACAAAAGATGGGTGGTTATGTGATTCGATTTTGAAAGTAACGGCATAGCCTTGACCGACATCAACCACTCCAGCATTTTCACCGATACCTACTAATAATGCTTCAGATTTAGGAGCTTTATCGCCAAACTGTTTCAAATGTACTTTTGAAGATTTATACGAACAGTGTTCGGACCACATCACTGAATACATCGCTAACTCCGATGATGTTGGGCGGCGACCTAAAATCTCTTTAATACGAGCGTACTCATCAGGTTTTAGTCCAAGCTCAGCAAAAGGTTGTTTATTCTCAGGTGTGGATTGTGCAATTGCAACCGTATCCAAGGACATTACTTAACCATCGCTTTCAAAATGGAAGTAAAAAAGCCTAGGCCTTGAGCTGATGGACCAGTTAATGGATCAATTGCGTGCTCTGGGTGAGGCATTAGGCCAACTACATTTCCACGCTCATTTGTAATCCCGGCGATTAAATTTCGAGAACCATTTGGGTTTACACCAACATAACGCGCAATTACTCGATCCTCACTCTCTAGTGTGGCGAGAGTTTGATCATCACATTGAAATGAGCCTTCACCATTTTTAAGGGGAATAGTAATTCGCTCGCCTTTGGCAAATGATGTTGTCCAGGCCGTTGCGTTATTTGTAATTTCGATCTCTTGATCTCGGCACAAGAAATGAAGATCCGAGTTTCGAGTCAACGCACCTGGCAATAAATGAGATTCACACAAAACTTGGAAACCATTACAGATACCTAGCACTGGCATACCTTTACCTGCAGCTTCGATAACTAACTTCATTACTGGAGCAAAACGAGAGATTGCACCGCAGCGAAGGTAATCACCATAAGAAAAACCACCAGGCAAAATCACGGCATCGACTTTCCTTAAATCGGCATCGGCATGCCATAAGGCAACGGCCTCGGCTCCACTTACATTCACCGCTCGCGCTGCATCGCGATCATCTAGAGTTCCGGGAAAAGTTATGACTCCAATGCGCATTACTTCTCGACTCTCACTTCATAGGTTTCAATTACTGGATTTGAGAGTAAAACTTCTGCAGCTTTTTCTACTTCAGCCATTTGAGCAGGAGTTGGCTCGCCATCAATTTCAATTTCAAATCTCTTGCCTTGTCGCACCGAGTTGGCAAAAGTAAACCCGAGTCGAGGTAGTGCAGATGCAACAGCATTTCCTTGAGGGTCAAGAATCTCGGGCTTTAACATCACGTCAACCACGATTTTTGCCATTGTATTTTTCTCCCTGTGTTAGAACTTGCTGCCAGTTAACCGGTAAAAAGCCTCTTCATAGCGCGCTGCTGTTTTTTCGATGATCTCTTGCGGAAGTAGCGGGGGTGGGCTATTTCTATCCCAGCCACGTGAAATTAGGTAGTCACGCAAGAACTGTTTATCAAAAGATGCTTGCGAAGCACCAGGAATCCAGGTCGATAGCTCCCAAAACCTTGATGAATCAGGGGTTAAAGCCTCATCGGCTAGAACTATCTCTCCTAAAGCGTTGCGACCAAATTCAAATTTGGTATCGGCGAGAATAATTCCGCGCTCTCTAGCAAAATCTGCAGCCGTGTCATACAGCGCGATCGTTAGCTGTTTCAATTTTTGAGCCTCAGAAGCCCCAATACTTTTTACGGTAGTTTCAAAGTCAATGTTAATGTCATGGTCACCAACATCGGCTTTAGTTGCAGGAGTAAATATTGTGGCTGGAAGTTTAGAGCCATCTAATAAACCTTCAGGCAGAGAATTTCCACAAATAGCACCGTTGTTTTGATATTCGCTCCAACCACTTCCAGTTAGATAGCCACGAGCAACGCACTCAATTTCAAACATATCAAGTGGTTGAACAATTATCGCGCGATCTTCAACAATTGTTGGAACATCTAAAGATACAATGTGATTAGGAACTATATCTTCAAGTAGTTCAAACCAAAATAATGAGAGCTGGGTAAGAACCGCCCCTTTCCCTGGAATCGTTGAAGGCATTACCCAGTCGAAAGCTGATACTCGATCAGATGCTACTAAGAGAATCTCTTCTTTCTCATTTGTGTACAAGTCGCGAACTTTTCCCGTACGCAGATGAGTCCACCCAGGTATCGAAGGTGCTGGCGGTGGACCAGCTAAACCAAAACCACTCACCGAATTGAGCCGGGCTTGTACTGCACTGCTGCAGGATGCGCGGAAGTAATCGCGTCAATGCGATTAACAACTCGAGCAACTTGTTGGCGCGCATCGCCAGTAAATTCAAGTGGTGTACTTATTAACTTATTTAGTGCGCTGAGATCTAACGGAAAACTTGGATCATTAGCTAAATCGTCAAGGAGTGTATTGGATTTGCCATCGCGCATTCCGAGCGCAGCTTTTACTGCATGTTCCTTTATAAGTTCGTGGGCTACCTCACGACCAATGCCGGCCTTAACGGCTGCCATTAAAAACTTTGTTGTCGCTAAAAACGGCATATAACGCTCTAATTCAGCCCCTATTACCGCTGGAAATGCTCCAAACTCATCGAGTACCGTCAACACTGTTTCAAGTATGCCGTCGATGGCATAAAAGGCATCTGGCAGAGCTACGCGGCGAACAACACTGCACGAAACATCGCCTTCATTCCACTGGTCACCTGCAAGTTCACTCACCATTGATGCATAACCACGAAGAACAACGGCTAACCCATTTACACGTTCGCAAGAACGTGTATTCATTTTGTGCGGCATTGCGCTACTACCGACTTGACCCGTTTTGAAACCCTCGGTTACGAGTTCAGCGCCAGCCATTAAACGAATTGATGTCGCAAGGGATGAAGGTGCAGATGCTAATTGAACCAGCGTCGTAACTACATCATAATCAAATGAACGAGGATATATCTGCCCAACAGAGTCCAAAACCCTGCTGAAACCCAACTCATTTGCAATGGATACCTCCATGCTTGCATGCGCCTCAAAAGAGCCGAGTAAATCAATTGAATCTTGCGCAGTACCAACTGGACCTTTTATGCCGCGCATTGGATAGCGATCCTGCAATGCAGTTAAACGCTCATATGCAAATAAAAGCTCTTCAGCCGCAGTTGCAAAGCGTTTTCCGAGTGTGGTTACTTGTGCCGGAACATTGTGCGAACGCCCAGCAATAGGTTGATCAGCAAACTCTGTTGCTCGCTCTGCTAAACGTGCAAGAAGTGTCACCGTTTTTCCATGGACTATTTCTAATCCATTTCGGATTTGAAGTGCTTCAATGTTTTCGGTTAAGTCACGGCTCGTCATTCCCGCGTGAATCGCTTCGTGACCTGCAAGCGCATTAAACTCTTCGATGCGGGCTTTAACGTCATGACGAGTTGCTCTTTCACGAGCATCAATTGAAGCAAGATCTACGGTAAAGATAGCTTTTTTATAATCATCAATGACGGATTCAGCGATCGGGTGACCTAATGCGGCTTGATTTCGCATAACTGAAAGCCAAAGCCGACGTTCAAGAATAATTTTCTCCTGGGGTGCAAATATCTTTCGCATCGCTGCGGATGCGTATCTATCTGCAATGAGGCTCACGGGTGAATTATCGGCCATTTAATTGCCCTTCTCTGCCACTGCGGCATTAAGGGCTATGTCGTTTCGATAAAAAGAGCCGGGCAAGGAGATCTGACTGATTGCTCGATAGGCACGATCTCTCGCCTCGGTAAGATCAGATCCAACTCCGGTCACGGTTAGGACTCGACCGCCGGATGAGACTAAACCTTCTCCACTAAAGGAAGTCCCGGCATGAAATATTTGTACGTTTTCTATTGCCGGGAAGGGTGAGATCTTGCCTCCACTTAGCGGGGCAGTTGGATAGCCTTCGGCCGCTAAAACTACAGCTACTGCCGATTCATCACGCCACTCTAAAACGGTATCGGCAAGACCAACAGTTGCAGCTTTATATAAGAGCATCGCCAGCGGTGTTTTAAGCAGAGGGATTAATACTTGAGTTTCAGGGTCTCCAAAGCGAACGTTAAATTCAATAACTCGAGTACCTCGATCGGTTAATGCAAGGCCTGCATAAAGCAAACCGACGAACGGCGTCCCCCGGGCATTCATTTCTGCAATCATGGGAGCAAGAACTTGTTTATATGTGTCCTCAATTATGTCTGAAGGCGCCCATGGCAATGGTGAATAAGCACCCATTCCCCCTGTATTTTGTCCAACATCGTTATCGCCCGAGCGTTTGAAATCCTGTGCCGGTTGCATGGGCAATATTGAAACACCATCGCTAATTCCAAAGAGTGAAACCTCTGGTCCCTCCAAGAACTCCTCGATAACGACACGTTTACATGCAATTGCATGGGCCAATGCCTCTTGACGATTCTGGGTGACTACAACTCCCTTTCCACCGGCTAATCCATCGTCTTTAACAACATATGGTGCACCGAAAGTATCTAATGCTTTTTCGTATTCAGCTTGATTAGAACAGGTAAAACTCTGTGCAGTTAAAACACCAGCATCGGACATTACTTCTTTGGCAAAAGTCTTTGATCCTTCTAATTGTGCCGCGGCTTTAGATGGTCCGAATACTGCGATTTTCAATCGACGTAAATCATCTGCTAAGCCGTTAACCAAAGGAAGTTCGGGGCCAATGACAACTAAATCAGCCGCGATTTCTTGGGCTAGCGCAACAATTTGCGCATTGTTTGAAATATCAATTGGATGACACTGAGCAAACTGCGATATACCTGGATTACCTGGAGCAACATGTAGCGAAGTGCAGGCAGGATCTGCGTCAAGACCTAGTCCAAGTGCGTGTTCGCGACCGCCGCTTCCGACTAGGAGGATTTTCATCGTTAGATAAAATCCTTTACGACAATTGTTTCATCGCGACCAGGTCCGACACCGATTGCGCTTATTGGCGCACCAGATATCTTCTCCAAAAATGCAACGTACTCTTGAGCCGCCTTAGGCAGGTCACTGAGAGATCTGCATGAAGAGATATCTTCGCTCCAACCTTGCAGGTATTCATAAATCGGTTTTGCGTGGTGGAAATCGCTTTGTGACGCGGGAAGCTCTTCAACCCGCTCTCCATCGATCTCATAAGCAACACATACCGGAATCTTTTCCCAACCCGTCAATACATCAAGCTTGGTTAAGAAGAAATCAGTTAAGCCATTCACGCGGACTGCATAACGCGCGATTGGCGCGTCATACCAACCACATCGACGTGCTCGTCCGGTTGTAACACCGATTTCACCGCCAATGCGACGTAGAGCCTCTCCATCTTCATCAAAGAGCTCTGTCGGAAATGGGCCACTTCCAACACGAGTTGTGTAGGCCTTTACAATGCCAATTACCTTTTCAATTTTGGTTGGGCCGATTCCACTTCCTGTGCAAGCACCGCCGGCAGTTGGATTACTTGAAGTCACAAAGGGATATGTTCCGTGATCAACATCGAGCAAGGTTCCCTGTGATCCTTCAAGAAGCACGCGCTTACCAGCTTTTAAAGCTTGATCGAGAAGCAATACCGTATCTGCAACATATGGACGAAGAATTTCGGCGTAGGCTAAATACTCTTCAAGCACCTCATCAACGTCAATATTTTTACGATTGAAGACCTTAATTAATACTTGGTTCTTGTCTTTTAAAGCGCTCTCGATTTTCTGTCGCAGGATTGAAGGATCGAATAAATCTTGAACACGAATGCCGATGCGGTTAATCTTGTCTGCATATGCTGGACCGATTCCCCGTCCCGTCGTTCCAATCTTTGATTTTCCTAAGAATCGTTCTGAAACTTTATCGATCGTACGATGATATGGCGTAATCAAATGTGCATTAGTTGAAATTACTAATTTACTGCAATCAATTCCACGTTCTGTCAGTCCTCTAATCTCTTCCAGCAGGACTCCTGGATCGATTACTACACCATTTCCAATTACTGGAACTACATTGGGGGAGAGAATTCCAGAGGGCAGCAAGTGAAGTGCGTACTTCTGATCCCCAATAACAACAGTATGTCCGGCATTGTTTCCGCCTTGATAGCGCACAACATAATCAACGCGGTCGGCAAGAAGGTCGGTGGCTTTACCTTTGCCTTCATCGCCCCATTGAGCGCCGAGCAAAACTAGTGCAGGCATTTGTAAAGCCTTTCCGATTAGTTAGAAACTACTTGAGTGATGAAGTGCCAGTTGAACGAAGATCCTCACAACCACGCACTACACGGGCAGCCATTCCAGCTTCGGCCGCTTTGCCCCAAGCACGTGGGTCATAAAGCTTTTTATTTCCTACTTCACCGTCGATTTTAAGAACTCCCTCGTAGTTCTTCAGCATGTGATCTACAACAGGACGAGTGAAGGCGTACTGGGTATCTGTATCAATATTCATTTTGATAACACCGTAATCCAAAGATTCACGGATTTCTGAAAGAAGCGAGCCCGAACCGCCGTGGAAAACTAGATCCATTGGCTTACTTCCCTCAGGAAGGCCGAGTTTCTGAGACACCGCCTCCTGCAAAGTTGCCAATATCTTTGGCTGCAAAACGACATTGCCCGGCTTGTACACACCGTGGACATTGCCAAATGTGGCCGCCACTAAGTATCGAGCTTGACTTCCAAGTGTCTCAATAGTCAACAGTGCATCATCTGGTGTTGAGTACAGCTTTGCATCGTGCTTTGCTTCAACTCCATCTTCTTCTCCTCCAACAACCCCAATTTCAATCTCGAGCAATGTGCGAGCCGCGACTGACATCGCTAACATCTCCTTTGCAACTTTCATATTTTCGGTCATAGAAACCGCAGATCCATCCCACATATGGGAGTTAAATAAAGGGGACTTTCCTGATGCAAGACGCTGAGCGCCAAACTCCAAAAGTGGACGCATAAATCCATCTAGCTTTTCAGCTGGACAGTGATCGGTGTGAATTCCGATATTGACCTTGTAATTTTTAGCAACGACATGTGCATATTCAGCTAAAGCGACTGCGCCATCTACCATTTTTTTTACAGTCGAACCCGATGCGTATTCGGCACCGCCCCATGAAAATTGAATAATTCCATCAGATTCAGCTTCGGCAAAACCACGGATAGCGGCGGTGATTGTCTGCGACGATGAAACGTTGATTGCCGGATATGCAAAAGCGCCCTTTTTAGCGCGATCCAACATTTCGACATAGATTTCTGGGGTTGCAATTGGCATTTTTGCTCCTATTGGCTCTAGTGTAAAACTCTAGGAGCGCTTCATTGAACCAACTAGAGGCTTACGGCCAATCCTCTCACTTCCAAGCCAATTCCCACAAAAGCGGCGCGAAAAAGCCCCCGAAATCAAGCTCGGGGGCTTTGGGTTCAGCGGCTACATCATGGACTTAAGCACATTATTCAAGAATTTAGCAAAGGCGGCGACCAGAGCTGGGTTACTTAAGAGTTTGAGAAAGATCATGATAAATGCGGTAATACTCATTCTTCTCCCTTCGTTGGAGTCCGCATCTTTCTAGGCTTTCGGAGATGAGATAGAGCACTGCTTAAACTCTGTTGATAACTAGAGCGAACAGGTACCCTCACACTTTATGAACCAGGATCACGAATCACTCGAAAATCTACTCAGCGAGAATCGACACTTTCTGCCTAGCTCAGAATTTGTCATGCAGGCAAATGCTCAACACGGTGAATATGCATATGCAAATATGGATCGTCTGGCTTTCTGGGATAGGCAGGCACGTGAGTTAACGTGGGACGCGAAATGGGACACTGTTCTGGAGTGGAACTCGCCCTATGCCAAATGGTTCGTGGGAGGAAGGCTCAATGCTTCGGTCAACGCACTTGATCGTCATGTTGAAGAGGGCAGAGGAGATCGTGTCGCTTTTCACTTTGAAGGCGAGCCGGGTGATACAAAAACTATCACGTACTCTCAATTACTTATCGAAGTAAAAAAGACTGCAAATGCACTTATTGAACTTGGAATCTGTGCTGGCGATCGAGTCGCCATATACATGCCTATGATTCCCGAAGCTGCAATTGCAATGTTGGCATGTGCCCGGATAGGTGCACCACACTCAGTTGTCTTTGGTGGTTTTTCAGCCGATGCGCTACTTTCGCGAATCCAAGATGCCGATGCAAAATTAGTTATTACCTCTGATGGTGGATTTAGAAAGGGTTCGGCTTTTGCATTAAAGCCAGCCGTGGATGAGGCTTTACAAGGCAAGCACAATGTAGAAAAAGTACTAGTTGTTGAGCGCACTAAACAGGAAATTGCTTGGACTGACCGTGATATTTGGTGGCATGACATAGTCGACCGTCAATCTTCTGAACACATTGCGGAAAGCTTTGATTCAGAGCATCCATTATTTATTTTGTACACATCGGGCACCACCGCGAAGCCCAAGGGTATTTTTCATACAACTGGAGGATATTTAACTCAGGTCGCCTATACCCACAAAGTTGTCTTTGACATCAAACCAGAAACCGATGTGTATTGGTGCACTGCCGATGTTGGTTGGATTACTGGCCACTCCTATGTTGTTTATGGACCATTGATGAACGGGGCAACGCAAGTAATGTATGAGGGAACACCAGATACGCCGCATAAAGGTCGTATTTTTGAAATTATTGCTAAATATGGCGTAACAATTTTATATACAGCGCCAACATTAATTCGAACATGGATGAAGTGGGGCGATGAATTTCCGCAAGCGCATAATTTGGAATCACTTCGCTTATTGGGCAGTGTCGGTGAACCAATTAACCCTGAGGCATGGATGTGGTACCGCGAAATTATTGGTGGCAATCGTTGCCCGATTGTTGACACATGGTGGCAGACTGAAACCGGTGCGATTATGATTTCGCCTTTACCTGGAATTACAGTTACTAAACCGGGATCTGCGATGCGACCTATACCTGGTATTAGCGCCAAAGTCGTTGACGACAGTGCATCTCCTGTAGCTGATGGACATGGTGGCTACTTAATTCTTGACCAACCATGGCCAGCAATGTTGCGCGGTATTTGGGGAGAAGATGCCAGATATAAAGAAACGTACTGGTCTCGTTTTGAAGGCATCTACTTCGCAGGCGATGGTGCAAAGCTAGATGATGAAGGCGCCATCTGGCTCCTTGGTCGTGTTGATGATGTTATGAATATTTCTGGCCACCGAATTTCAACGACAGAGGTTGAATCCGCTCTAGTTTCTCATGAAGCAGTTGCCGAGGCGGCCGTTGTCGGTGCTGCAGATGCAATGACTGGTCAAGGAATTGTTGCTTTTGTTATTTTGCGCGCCGGTATCGCACATGCAGATGGCGAGGAACTTAATACACAACTTCGTAATCACGTTGCAAAAGAAATTGGTGCAATTGCAAAGCCAAGACAAATTTTAATCGTAAATGAACTTCCGAAAACTCGTAGTGGCAAAATTATGCGCCGACTATTGAAAGATGTCGCCGAAGATCGTTTAGTTGGTGATGCCACAACTTTAGCCGACCCAAATATCATGAAAAAGATTGCTGAAGGTTTACAGAGTGCAAAAGATGAGGATTAAAGCCTCACCCCTAGATATTTAGAGGTGAGCTTTATTAGTTCGATTTCATTTTTTAACACACCAATGCGTTTATATGCCACGCTGCCATCGGCGGCAATAAACCATGTAACTGGTACGCCCATTCCAAAATAAGCGCGTGTACTGCCATTGCTATCAAAAAGGTTTGGCCATGTGACCCCGTTTTTTAATACAAACTCTTGGCCATCTTTAATAGACGCTTCTTCAACATCAACGCCAACTAACTGCAGTTTTCCTTTTCCCTTTGCATAGAAAGATTTCAAGATAGGCATCTCTTCCTTGCAAGGAGCACACCATGATCCCCAGACATTGATAATTGCTGGGCCGCGTAAAGCGTTTACTGAAGCACCTACTGAACCATCTAAGCAACCAATTTCAATGGGCTTGGCAACATTTTGAGTTTGCAAAGTTGTGCAAGAAACAAGGATGCCTGCGGTTTCAGTTGTTGGCGCTGCACAACTTGTGAGAAGTAATAAGGAGAGCGCTGCAGCGATTTTTTTCAATGAAAATCCTTATCTGTCTTTACAAGTAGTTTAGCTTTTTCGATATTCATTTCTCCTATGCCAACGCTAGGGCAAATCTTTGCCATCGGACAAACGCCGCATGCTGGTTTTCGTGAGTGACAGATACGCCTTCCATGCCAAATCATTCTTTGTGAGAGATTCGTCCATTCTTTGCGCGGAATCAACTCTCCAACAATTCTTTCGACTTTTACTGGATCTTTTTCAGTGGTCCATCCAAATCGGCGTGCGAGCCGACCAAAATGTGTATCTACGGTTATTCCTGGAATATCAAAAGCATGTCCTAAGACAACGTTTGCAGTCTTTCGTCCAACCCCTGGGAGGGTAATTAACTCCTCTAAGCTGCTCGGAACTTCACCACCGAATTCGGTGAGAATCTTCGTGGCCAACCCTTTTATGTGTCGGGCTTTTACTTTATAGAAACCGGCGGGAAATATCAGCCTCTCAATATCTTGTAAATCCGCCCCTGCAAACGCCTTTACATTTTTGTATTTTTTAAATAGTGCGGGAGTCAAGCTATTGACCCGCTTGTCTGTGCACTGAGCGCTGAGCACGGTGGCAATAGTTAGTTGCAGAGGGTTTTGATAATCTAGCTCGCATCGGATCTCAGGATATGTCGTGGTCAAAATCCGGTACATGGTCCGTGCCTGCGTGCGGCTTTCTTTATTTGCGGGCATGAGGCTAAAGTACTCCCCGTGACCCCAGAACAAGCTGTCTTCCGGAGAGCCCCGCTCTTCACCGCCTTAGATGATGAAGCTGCCGATTCATTGCGTGCATCGATGGATTCCGTAAAGATTTCCAAAGGAACTGTGTTATTTGCAGAGGGCGATGAAGGTGACCATTTATATGTCATTGTCGAAGGAAAATTAAAGCTCGGTACCTCAAGTGGTGATGGACGAGAAAACCTCCTATCCATCCTTGGTCCTGGCGAAATGTTTGGCGAACTAAGCCTTTTCGATCCAGGCCCGCGAACATCAACTGCAACTGCTGTAACGGATGCAAAATTACTAAGCCTTGGTCATAAAGAGTTAATTCCCTGGTTAGCAAAAAACCCAGAGGTTGCTCTGCATCTACTCGAGCGTCTAGCGCAAAGACTTCGCCGCACGAATGAGGCCGTTGGAGATTTGGTTTTCTCTGATGTTCCAGGTCGTGTCGCTAAAGCACTTATCGATCTCGGCGAACGCTTTGGCAAGCAAAACCCAGAGGGTCTCTATGTGCATCATGATTTAACTCAAGAGGAGTTGGCTCAATTAGTTGGCGCTTCTCGCGAAACTGTAAATAAAGCTTTAGCCGATTTCGCTGGTCGTGGTTGGTTAAAACTAGATGGGCGTGCAGTATTGATTACAGATTTCGAGCGCTTATCCAAGCGCGGTAAATGACCGAAGCCACCTCACGCATACAGTTGTGAGAGGTTCCGCGTTAACTATCTACTTCAGTAATTTGTTTTTTAGTCCGTAATCTCTACGGTTAATTCAATTTCAACCGGTGAATTTAACGGTAACTCGGCAATTCCAACTGCGCTGCGTGCATGTTTTGCATCATCTCCCCAAATTGCTAGAAAGAGTTCACTGGCCCCGTTTACAACGAGCGGTGCATTGATAAAGCCGGGCACACCATTAACGTATCCAACAACTCGAACAATCTTTGTAATTTTATTTATATCTGCAACTGTTTCAACGGCGGCCAAGGCATTCAAGGCGCAGATTTGGGCGAGCTCTTTGGCATGTTCTGGAGTGATTTCACCATCCACTTTACCAACACCGGCCATCTCACCATTAAGTAGTGGCAACTGACCGGCAGTAAAGACGATGTTTCCAGTTCGGATAGCTGGAACATACGCTGCGACAGGCTTAGCAGCTATTGGTAGTTCTAGACCAAGTTCAGCTAATTTTGCGCGCACATCGACTGTGTTCATTTAATCTCTCGCTTCATGTAAGCCACTAGTTGTTCGCCAGTACCTGGCGCTGGAATAACTTGAACGAGTTCCCAACCATCTGATCCCCAAGTATCGAGAATTTGTTTAGTCGCATGAGAAAGTAAAGGGACTGTTGCATATTCAAATTTCATTTATTTAACGCTTCTTTCACTAGGGTTGAAACAATGGAACCATCGGCTTTTCCAGCGATCAAAGGCTTGACAGCTCCCATGACCTTTCCCATATCGGCAGGTCCGGCTGCACCGGTTGATGTAATCGCATCGGCGATCAACTTCTTTATATCATCAACGTTTAATTGGGCTGGTAAGTATTTGGCGATTACCTCGCCCTCCGCCCTCTCAAGTGCCGCCTTATCTGCCCGGCCCGCATTTTCAAATGCCTCCGACGCTTCACGACGTTTTTTAGCTTCGCGTGATAAAACGGTAATAATCTCATCGTCACTTAAAACACGGGCTTCTTTGCCAGCTACTTCTTCATTGGTAATCGCCGTTAAAACCATGCGAATAGTGCTCGAGGTAATCTCATCTCGACTACGAATTGCTTCGGTGAGATTGCTACGAAGGCTCTCTTTAATACTCATGATGTGAACTCTATCGCTAGAAGTTCAGCGATCTGAGCAGTGTTTAAGGCCGCTCCCTTGCGTAAATTATCACCGCAAACAAACAAATCTAATGCCATTGGGTTGTCTATGCTTTTTCGCACGCGTCCAACCCATGTTGGATCCGTGCCCACTACATCGGCTGGTGTCGGAAATTTGTAGTTTTCAGGATCATCGACCAATTTAACTCCGGCCGCTTTTTGCAAAATATCTTGAGCACCTTTACGCGATGGCTCTTTAGCAAATACGGCATGAACCGTTAGTGAGTGCGTAGTTAAAACTGGCACACGCACGCAGGTTGCTGCGACTTTCAGATTCGGTAAGCCTAAGATTTTACGCGACTCGTTACGAACTTTTAACTCTTCCGAGGAATACCCGTCTTCTTTCAAAGAGCCCGCCCAAGGCACAACATTGAGCGCGAGTGGAGCAGGAAATGGACCGTTATCTTTTACAATTTCGCGAAGATCTCCTGCAATGTCTCCAGCGTTTGTTCCAGCAACGAGGTTAATTTGTTCACGCAAGATATCAATACCTGCTTGGCCAGCACCAGATGCAGCTTGATACGAAGAAACGACTAACTCTTGTAATTCATAATCTCGATGCAACGCACCGAGCGCCACGATCATTGAAAGTGTTGTGCAGTTAGGGTTCGAAATAATTCCGCGTGGACGATTCTTAACTTCTTGCGGATTAACTTCAGGAACCACTAGTGGAACATCAGCATCCATTCGGAAAGCTCCAGAGTTATCAACGACAACGGATCCGCGAGCTGCTGCGATAGGTGCCCACTCTGTTGAAACCTCATCAGGAACGTCAAACATTGCAACATCGATTCCGTCGAATGCCTCTGGTGAAAGCGCAACAACCGTCAACTCTTCTCCACGGCACATAAGTTTTTTGCCTGCGCTTCGGGCAGAAGCGATTAGGCGGATTTCTCCCCATACATCAGGCCGTTCTGACAAAATTCCAAGCATCACCGTTCCGACTGCACCGGTCGCCCCCACTACTGCTAAAGATGGTTTACTCATCGACCTGAACCGCCATATACAACGGCCTCATTCTGATCGGCATCGAGTTCAAAGGCGGTGTGAGCAGCCCTTACTCCACGCTCGATATCGGCTTCTCGGCAGATGACTGAAATGCGAATTTCCGAAGTGGAAATCATCTCAATATTAACGCCCGCTGCTGAAAGTGCACCAAAAAATGTAGCTGTTACTCCTGGGTGCGAGCGCATTCCAGCACCAACTAAGGAAAGTTTCCCGATTTGATCATCGTATTGAATCGAGGCGAACCCAACTTCGCCTTGAAGTTTTTGTAAAACTCCTGTCGCATCAGCGCCTTCAGCTTTTGGAAGAGTAAATGAGATGTCAGTTAAACCAGTTGCTGCCGCAGAAACGTTTTGAACAATCATGTCAATATTAATATCGGCATCGGCGATAGCTTGGAAAATTCTTGCTGCTACACCCGTACGGTCTGGTACGCCAACGATTGTAATCTTGGCCTCACTTTTATCGTGTGCTATACCCGAAATGATTGCTTGTTCCATGTCTGCTCCTTCTGGATGATCTTTGACCACCCATGTTCCTTCGTTAGTAGAAAAAGATGAACGTACGTGAATCGGTAAGTCATAGCGTCGTGCATATTCAACACAACGCAAGTGCAGAACTTTTGCTCCACTCGCAGCTAGCTCAAGCATTTCATCATACGTGACCGTTTTTAACTTTCGTGCATTTGGTACAACGCGAGGATCTGCACTAAATACACCATCAACATCTGTATAGATTTCACAAACATCGGCATCTAATGCCGCGGCTAATGCGACCGCCGTTGTATCACTGCCACCACGACCTAGAGTTGTTACATCTTTGGTATCTTGCGAAATTCCTTGGAAGCCAGCAACGATTGCGATTGCACCTTCTTTTAATGCCCCTTGGATGCGCCCCGGAGTTACATCGATAATTCGAGCACGCCCATGTGCCGACGTTGTAATCACTCCAGCTTGGCTTCCAGTAAATGAACGGGCCTCATGACCTAAATTCGTAATCGCCATTGCAAGCAAGGCCATTGAAATTCTCTCGCCTGCAGTTAGCAACATATCTAACTCACGCCCTGATGGCATTGGTGTGATCTGTTTTGCTAATTCAATGAGCTCGTCGGTCGTATCACCCATTGCTGAAACAACGACAACGACTTGATTTCCGTCGCGTTTTGCCGCCACTATTCGATTTGCTACGCGCTTCATACCCTCAGCATCGGCAACCGATGAGCCGCCGTATTTCTGAACAATGAGTCCCATGGCTCAATGGTGGACTAATTAATTACGTGGCGCGAAGCGATTCTCTGCATTTCTTACTATGTGAGACGCTAGATGTACCACAATGTGGGATTAAACATTGCGGCGGCCCTCAAAGGCTCGGCCGAGCGTGATTTCGTCGGCATATTCGAGATCGCCACCTACTGGCAGGCCTGAGGCTAATCGTGAAACTTTAATCTCTAACGGCTTAATCATGCGAGCTAAGTAGGTCGCCGTCGCCTCGCCCTCAAGGTTTGGATCCGTTGCCAAAATTACCTCAACGATTTCAGGATCGCTGAGTCTGGCCATTAATTCTCGAATGCGTAGCTGATCCGGTCCGATTCCATCGATAGGAGAAATAGCGCCACCCAGTACGTGATACTTCCCGCGAAATTCCCGAGTGCGCTCGATAGCTATTACATCTTTACTCTCTTCAACAACACATATTGACGTATTCTCTCGGCGGGGATCTCGACAGATTCGACACTCATCTTCCTCTGAAACATTTCCGCATATCGTACAGAATTTAACGCGCTCTTTCACTGTGCGAATTGAATCAACTAACGCCGCTGCGGTTTCAGGTTCGGCTTGCAAAATATGAAAAGCAATGCGTTGAGCAGACTTAGGTCCAATTCCGGGCAGTCGACCTAATGCATCGATGAGATCTTGAATCGCGCCTTCGTACATACCAGACATCTATTGTTTCTCAATCACTTTAGCACCGAGTTCTTGTGCCAATAACGCTGCACCAGTTAGCAGAGTCTTATCCGTTGGTGCCTCAGAAGTTCGCGTCTCTCTTGCTAGTGGGGTATTTGTATCAATTGATGGATCAACGACACATTCGATTCGGCGATCAATGCCAACAACATCTATAAATGCTTTCCGTAGAATTTCATCGGATTCAGATCGAATAAATGAATCACGTGCGCCGGCGTTAACAATTCCAATTGTGATCGCAGTATCGTCAACAGCCAATACTTGAGCCGATGCGCTAAGTAGTGACCACGTAAGTCTGCGGCGCTTCTTTACGTCTTCAATAACGTCGGGCCATGCACGACGTAGCGCAGTGATGTCGAATGCGCCGTGTTGTTTTGTCTCAGGCTGAACAGCAGCTGGTTTCGCTTCTTCAACTTTGGAGTGAATGACTTCAGAGGTCGCATGAGTGGAGCCTGTAGTTTCTTTTGGCTCCACAGTGTGAGCCTCTGATGAGCGAACGGACGTCATTGGAGCTAGGTTTTCCGCACGCTCTAAGCGTTCAATACGTGACAACATTCCGGATTCGCTTGAATCGCCGATTGGCAAAAGGATGCGGCCACAAATGAGTTCGAGCATCAAACGTGGCGCAGTCGCCCCACGCATCTGGGTTAGGCCTTCGGCGGCGATATCGGCGGCACGCGATAAGTTGGCTGCGCCGATATGTGCAGCTTGATTGCGCATCCGCTCCATCTGATCATCTGGCATTTCGCGAAGAATTGAGTTAGAAGTTGAATCTTTTAGCGCATCAACAATCATTAAATCACGTATTCGCTCCAACAAATCGGCCGTAAATCTACGTGCATCGTGACCAGATTCGATGACACGATCAATAGTTTTAAACAGAGTTGCTCCATCGCGAGCGGCAATTGCATCGATCGCATCATCTAGCAATGCACCATCGGTGAAGCCAAGTAATTGAATTGCGATGTCGTAACTAACTCCATCAACACCAGCACCTGCAAGAAGTTGCCCAAGCACTGATAGAGCATCGCGAACTGAACCGCCGGATGCACGTACAACTAATGGAATAACTCCCTTAGCCACACTTACTCCTTCAAAGTTACAAATTTTTTCTAAATGCGCAGCCAAGATTCCGGGAGGTACTAAACGGAATGGATAGTGATGTGTGCGCGAGCGAATTGTTGCAATTAACTTATCGGGTTCGGTTGTCGCAAAAATAAAAATAACGTGCGGAGGCGGCTCTTCTACAACTTTTAAAAGAGCGTTAGCGGCCCCTGGTCCAAGTTGGTGTGCTTCATCAATAATATATATCTTGTAACGACCTTGAACTGGTGCAAAAAATGCTTTGTCGCGTAAATCGCGTGCATCATCGACTAAACCATGTGTCGCCGCATCGAGTTCGATAACATCTAGTGATCCTGGACCATTTGCAACTAAATCTTTACAGGATTGACACTCGCCACATGGATCAGGTGTTGGACCTTTTTCACAGTTGAGCGAGCGCGCCATGATTCGCGCACTCGATGTTTTTCCGCAACCGCGGGGACCTGAAAATAAGTATGCGTGATGTGTGCGATCACCAGTTAATGCATTTGATAATGGAACGGTGACATGGTCTTGACCAATGACATCGGCAAATACAGAGGGGCGATATTTTCGATACAAAGCTAGTGACATTGCCGCGCTCCTCCATCCCTACTCATCGACGCCTGACTATTCCATTAAAAACTAACTCATTAAATACGATAAAAGGGATCCCCCGTACACCCGCCAGAGCGTACCTACCCTTGCTGCATTCCTGCCCTGGGGGAGTTCAGCACGGTAGCGCCGTACGAGGGATCTGGCGTAATCATAGTTATTGCCACCGATAGAGTTCACCCCTCGGGAGGATTCGCATAGCGGCCGAGTGCGCACGCTTGGAAAGCGTGTATAGGGCAACCTATCGAGGGTTCAAATCCCTCATCCTCCGCTCTCGGGTCAAAACTCAAATTTCTCCAAGTACTAATTTCCGCGGAACCCCTGCCTTATACAGAAGTCACAAGTTAGGACAAACCTGGAACCAGTGCCCCGTGCTGAAGTAATTGTGCTCGGACATCCTCCGCTCATTTCACTCGCTTCGGATTTATCTGGGCGAAGGCAATCACACAACAAATATCAATCTCCGTCATTTTATTAAAAAGCTGTGGATAACTTCCGAGAGTCGTCACGTCATATTGCGACTCTTCGCACATGAAGACACAAAAAGTATCTGCGCTCATAACTGCTTTATTACTTGTCATAACTACCCTAATTGGTAATCACAGCGCGGAGGCACAAAGTACAAAATTGCCTTGCCGCATCGAAATTAGTATCGCCCATATATCAAAGAACCTTTGGATCAAAACTGGGAAGCGCGCGGTGAAAGTAGATGCATTCTCAAGATGTCACTCACCACAAAGTAAAGTTACATTTTCATATTACGGTATTGCTTACTCAAAGGCATTTATTGAAGGAAAATGGCAGTACGCACGTCACGTGCTGTTACGCATTATTAATCCCATCGACTGTGGAACTTAAGATACTCTTTTTCCATGGGCGTCGATGAAAGTTTCTTAACTCCCGCGCAACAGATTAGGGAGTCGGAAGTTATTGCTGAATGTTTCAGATTAATCCAAGTAGAGAGGTCAAGATATGAATTGCAAGCCGCAATTCTTTTTGAAAAAGGATCCTTTTCCCGTCAAAACGGTAACTACTTGCTCAAATACAAAATTAAGGATGATCGATTTGTCTGGCACGCCCTCCCTGCTTTAGCAACTGAAAATAGTTACTCAGGCGAAGCTCCCATTCCTAAATCTCGAGCCGAACAAATTGAACAACTAGTCGAATTTTTTGCTCAAAGTGAAGCAGGATTTATGAGCTAATGGATAACAAGCGATGCGCCGCCTAGGCGGTGGCGTTCACATTAAAGAGCGGGTGGGCGGGCAGAAGTTAGAGGTTGGTTATTTTTCTAACTCAAAATCCCGAAGAGAGCGACGGCTTTTACAAGGTACCTTTCGACCAGTCAATTGGAGAACAAAAATATTATTTTGGTTTTCTTCAATTAGATCTCGGTTGCCAAGAAAAACGTGTTGACACTGAATCGATCAGAAATCTGGCGCTTGGCTACTGAACTTTCCAATAAACACGTATGCTTCCCATGGAGGATTCGCATAGTGGCCGAGTGCGCGCGTCTCGAACACGCGTAGACGAAAGTCTCGAGGGTTCAAATCCCTCATCCTCCGCTCTCGGGTCAAAGCTCAAATTTCTCCAAGTACAAATTTCCGCGGAACCCCTGCCTGATACAGGAAGTCTTTTGGTTCGGACATCATCCGCTCCCTCAATCGGCCTTGTGGATAACTTTTAAGTCTCGTCACGACTTCTTGTCATCCTTGCGGTATGCCATTAATAAATCCTTCAACCAAACTCATATTCGCGATATTCGCCATCATCACGCAACTAATCGTTTCAGTAACACCGGCTTTGGCAACAGGTGCAACGCCACCTTTAACCAAGTGTCACATTCAAATTCATGATGCGCATATATCCAAATATATTCTTCGAACTCAAGGTAAAGGGGCTGTCAAGGTCAACGCAGATTCAAAATGCGACAAATTCATACAGGATTTACGTCTAACAGTTGAGATTTATAAGATTGGAAGATTCACTCACTACTTCATTACTAGTCACACTACAGAAGTCAATGGATTTATCCCTGCCAATTCTTTGATCGAGAATCAATCTACTTTTGAGTACTGCACGAATAAGAAAGTTTCGCGGTATTACGGTATTGCCTACGCTGAGGCTTACATCAAAGGACATCAATTTAAGACGCCTAGAACTATTTCAGAACATATTTTCCCCATTAAATGCGGTACCTGAGTTAAACTAATTTCATGGTTGAACCAAGTAAAAGTTCTCTAACTCCGCGAGATTCAGATCAAGAGCTCGCCTACTTTGAATTCATGGCAGAACTCGGAGTTAAGAATGCTTCGCGCTATGAACTACAGACCCAAGAACTAGTCAAGAATCGTAAAATTGAACTGGAGATAAAGGAATTTTTCGTTCGTTACAAATTGGATCGGGTTGGCTGTTCATTTCAAGTTTCAAAAGATGGTGGAAAGACTTTTAGGGAAAAAACCTGGGTGCGTACTGGGTGGCGTAAATCAGGAAGACTTAGTTATTTACCACTCTTTTTTGCGCAATGTGAAACTAATGTCTTGTTAAATAAATAAGTGAAGTTGACTCAGAACTTTATCCTGCCTGAATCTGGCTGCTTCGAAATAATGAGGTCATCCGCAAACTGAGAAGAATTCCTATAGTTAATTCCAAGGATGCAGTAAAAAACAATAAGCTGTTTTGGTGTAGTGCTGGGCGCTATCACAATCTAATCCACATTGCTTAAGTGTATTTTGTCTCTGTTGCGGTTCTAGTGAGATGCCTTTCGGGGATAATCCATTAACTCTCTCTAGGATATATTTCGCACTTCAGGAGGATTCGCATAGTGGCCGAGTGTGCGCGTCTCGAACACACGTAGACGAAAGTCTCGAGGGTTCAAATCCCTCATCCTCCGCTCGTTTTACTCGCTCCAGCTGAATCACGAATTGATTTATACACTAATTAACCTGGAACCAGTGCCCCGTGCTGAAGTCATTGTGCTCGGACATCCTCCGCTCTTTTTATGGGTTTAGGCTTAATCTCATCCCATGGCCACATTGGACTATAGGACTGTTCGAAGAAGAATTATCAAGAGTTTTAAAACATCTCAAAATTGAGATGCGTTACATACTTGCTGGTGCATCTTGGGATGAAATGCTGGCGCTGAATTACGCAATCAAAAAGCCTCCAGGGTTTAAAGGTTTAATTATTGCTAACTCGCTTCCATCTAGTCGTATATGGGTTCGAGAAACTCGAAAACTAGTGGCGAAATTGCCGGCAAAACATCGTGCTGCAATCTATAAGTATGAGAGGTTGGGGAAGTACACAAGCAAAGAATATCTAGCGGCAAAAACTGAGTTTGCTGATCGTCACATTCGACAGATTCCTTCACTCATTGACAACGAGCCAAAACGAGAATTCGGTAAACATGTTTATGAAGCGATGTGGGGACCTACTGAATTTACAGTCCGAGGCTCCCTGAAGGATTGGACTGTAGAGAAGGAGCTCCACCGCATTAAAGTGCCTACTCTCTTTATAAACGGTGAAAATGATGAAGCAACCCCAGCTATGCAACGATTTATGAAGGCTCGCGTTCAGGGATCTGAGTATTACTGCATAAAGGGAGCGGCACACTATGCCTTTATCGAGGCACCACTTGAAAGGATGCAGGCAACCGAGAAATGGCTAACCACCAAAAAACTTTAATTTCAGCATATTAAATCTCGACACCAAATCGGCATCATGATAAATGATAACTTGAGAATTTTCGCTTACTTCTTCTTATAACCTGCCGGACATTTTGGAGTAGCGCCTGATATTTTTTTAATAGTTTTACCTTTAACACAGGTAATCGTAATTTTCTTTACCGATGGTTTAGTCGCCAGTGATTGCGTAGGTGATGGTTCTGAACTCACAATCGGATTTGGTGTTGGTTGTGTGACTGGTGTTGGTTGAACAACGTTTACACCACACGGAGGATTTGGAGGACCCCCTGGGAGAATTTTTGCGGCCAAGCAACGATCTCCCGTATAAGCAGGTGTTCCTTGCCCGGGCTTTAAAACCATTACATTTATATAGCCACCGAAATCATGGGCAAAGCCGCCACCAAATAAAAGTACATTTCCATCTTTATCCAAAACAACATCTGGGTCATTCATCTCTGTGCCCGACAGGCGTGAGTCAATCTTCACCATGTCAAACCATTTTTCCTCAGAAAAATTTAACCCATCGCTGCTATGCGAATAATGCAAACCGTTTCCATTGGAATAAATTTTTCCAGTGCCTTCTGGATCAGCACCATCATCAAAGTAAAAGACGGTTATTGAATTATCACTATGTCGTATAGCTGTTGGGTGTTCAGCGCTTCGTTTAATACTTGAAGAACCGGTGCCGATTCTTACTCCTGCATCGCGGATCCAATCAACGCCATCATCGGAAGATGCGCTATACATTTTCCAAGGATCTGGACCAGTTCCCGCTTTAGGTAAACCGCTGAAATAAGCTCTCCATTTACCTGTGCTCAATTGAACAACACCCGGACCGGCAAGGCCCGATGATTCGGAATAGTCCGAAGCTAACAAACAATTTGCTTTCTCTAATGTGAATGTCAAACCATCAGTCGAAATTGAACAGTTAACCCCTCCACTTGAAGTTGTGTACAAACGAACTCTTCCATCTGAAAGTGCGACTGCGCGCGGTTGACCATTACCTTTATCGCCACCAAATGCATTTCCGACTCGGGTAAAAGTTTTCCCGTTGTCCGAAGACTCGGCAATCTCTATGCCTTTATTTTGTGCGAAGACATATGCTCTGAGTTTTCCATTTGATAACAAAATTACAGAGACATCAGCCACGGGTTGCCCCGTACTCACACCAAACATATTCGGCGTTAATGCCTTAAAACTTAGAAGAGTGGCATCGAAAGCTCCCTTGGGAATCTCGGGGGATGCACCGAATGAAACTGAAAGGGTTATTAATTGACTCAGTACTAAAGCAAGAACTGCAAGATAAGGCCTGATCCTCATGTCTTGAATTTATAATTAATTTAAAGGTAATGGAAGGGGGCTTCAACGGAAATTATTATGCTATTACTTTATAACCTGCCGTTTTAACCGCCTGTGAAATTTCCTCCGAATTGAGCGCTTCATTTGAAGTAATTACTGCTACTCCGTCGGCAGCCACTGCCTTCACCTCTGTTACACCAGAGATTTTTCCAAGCTCAGTGTTAACTTTTCCCTCACAATGGCCACATGTCATGCCTTTAATCTTTATAGTTGTTTGCATCTCTATCCTTTCTTACACAATTTGAATAATGCCTATCATACCGAAATTCTCATGACTAAGATTATGACGGTGATACCGAGTTAAGAAAATGAATGTAATAATGCAGGTTCAATTGATTTCTAAGTAATATCACAGAAACGCCACATTGAATTTCTGATTTGACAGCTAATTTGTAAGCTTTGCTACACTTTCATTATGTCAGCACTCAAATTGAAATCATGGCGATTCGTTGGCATAGGTATCTTAACTCTTTTCTTGCTTGCAATGAGCCTCTCTTTTGCGCACCAAGGCCACTCTTACTCCACGCCGCACTCCGACTTTAGTTCAAGTGCCGCAACCGGATCATCACTCGAGCTCAATCATGTTGCTCCTAACACACTTATCACTGATGTCTGCATAGGTGCAATATTTTTGTTGCTTATTGTTGGCCGCAAATACTTACACGGCAAAATTACTACTCACTCCGAGCTTGCGGGCAAAATTGACCGTCTGAGACTCATGAATTTCACGCGTCCGCCAAATTTGGTTCTCCGTCTTTCGTTACCACAACTTGGAGTATTTCGAATCTAAACAAATTCTTGTCCCTAAAATCAATTATTCTAACTTGAGAGAAGGATTTGAAAATGTTCAAAAAATTTGTCTTTGTATTAATTTCCCTGGCACTAGTTTTTCCAGCAACCCCAGTTCACGCTACCTCCCATGCAAAATCTTTAAATAATCTCGGAGCTAACGACATTATGTTTGCTCAACTAATGATCCCGCATCACCAACAGGCAATCGATATGTCAAAGACAGCTCTGAAAAATGGGGCCGGTCGAGAGGTTAAGATTCTTGCTAAAGCAATTATTTCTGCTCAAAAGAAAGAAATCTTGCAAATGAAATATTGGCTAACTGCAACGAAATCTGCTAATGCTATGGCTCACGATATGGGAATGAACGGCATGCTTGGTGCAAGTGAGATGAAAACTCTTAAGTCTCTACGGGGGAAAGATTTTGACAAGTTTTATCTTGAAGCAATGATTAAACATCACCTCGGTGCTCTTGAGATGGCTGGTTACCTTAAGGCGACTAAAAATTCAGAGGCTAAGAAGCTGGAAAAGGATATTAGAGCCGCTCAGTCGGGTGAGATAGCTACAATGAAGAAAATGCTCTCAAAACTTGGTTGAGTGAGTTTGACTTTATGAGACGAATTATTTCTTTCATGCTGATAGTTGCTTTAGCAACTCAGCTTCCGACTGCGTCTGCTGCTCCTACTTCCGCCTCGGTGCAACAAGAGGTGAACCGACTTCGAACTCAAGCTGCCACAAAATTCGAGGCAGCAAATGAGATAAAGATCAAGGTAGGAATGCTGCAGAAAGAGACAAGCATTTTGAAAGTCAAAGAATTGATGGCTCGAAACGAACGCGATGAAGCTAGTAATACTCTTGCCCGAATGGCCATTGACCAGTACAAGAGCGATGGTTTCAGCCAAGGTTTTGGGCTCCTTTTTTCTCGTGATCCGAGCAAATACCTTTCCGATGCCTCAATTTTGGAAATGGTCGGCAAAAAGTACTCCTCTTCTATCCGTAAATTTGCCTCAGCCCAACAACGACTTGAGGCCAGCCAGCTAGTTGTAGGCGATAAAACTGCATTATTACAGGCGCAACAAAAGAGACTTAATGCCGAGGTTTTGAGCGCAAGAGCGGCTTTGACTAGAGCAGAAAAAATTCTGAAATCAATGAAGAAGGAAGATCGGGCACGTTTAGCTCGAGCAGAAAAAGCTCGAGAGAAAAAGATTTTTACTTCATCTAAGAAATATGCAAAGGGCTATAAGGGAGATAACACGCGGGGCTCGATAGCTCTAAAATATGCGCTCCAGCAGATTGGCGATATCTATGTCTGGGCAGCAGCTGGTCCGACACGGTGGGATTGTTCAGGGTTGACCATGCGGTCTTTCCAGCAAGCTGGTGTTTCTCTTCCACACTCTTCTCGCATCCAAATTAATTACGGGAAATCTGTTTCTTATAAATCTTTAAAGCCTGGGGATCTGCTTTTCTTTGGAAACCCAATCAGTCATGTCTCCATCTATACGGGCGGAGGAAAAATGGTTCAAGCTCCCCGTCCGGGAAAGAAAGTTGAAGTCGTCCCATTCGCTTTGAAATTTGGTTATAAACCATTTGTAGGAGCGCGAAGGCTTTGAAAAAGATTAGGTCGCTTATTCCACTACTGCTTTCAATATCATTAATATCTGGTTTAGTCACGCCCCAATTTGCAGGGGCGAGTAAACATAAGCCGACTTTGAAGCAGATCGAAGCAGCGAAGCAGATCGAAGAAGAGAAGAGGAAAATTACTGAAGAGGCAACAAAACTATTAGTGAGAGAACAGCAGGGATTAAAAAGGTTAGTTGCCCTCGCGTTGGTTGCAAAATGGAAGTATCTCTCTGCGAAAAATGAGCTCCAGGTAGCTACAAAGCAGTCAGCCCGTGCCGCAAAGATATATTCCAAGGCCTCTGTCTTGGTGAGTGAAACTCATCGCCAGATTGGAAAATTAGCTGTCAACGCCTATGTGGTAGGTAGTGGGTTCACAGATCTTGAGGCAATTCTTAGTGCAAGCGGACCCCAGGAAATGATGGACCGGATTTCAACACTTGAAAACCTTGGATCAGGAAACAAGACAGCGCTAAATAGGTTTCAGGCAGCCGAGGAAGTTGCACAGCGGGCAAAAATTGCCGCCAATCTTGCGAAGGAAAAGCAGGCATTAATAACTATTAAAGTTGCTTCGGCGAAAATGGAGGCTGATGCGGCCGAAGCTGAGCAACAAAAAGAGGTTGACAAGCTTCAAGCGGTTCAAGATCAATTACAGAGAGACTTAGCTTCGGCTAAGAAAGTTAGAATCACATTAGAGCAGAAGCGCCAACTAGCAATCCTGGAAGAGGCAAGATCGATCGAAGCTGGCAAAGTAAAAGGCCAAGCGAAGATTTGGAAAACTGGAGGACCAAACGGGAAAAGCACTTTCAGAACCACAGAGGCTCAGAGATTAAAAGCAGTAGAGTTTGCAAAAAAACAAGTTCTTGCCAATAAGCCATACGTCTGGGGAGATGAAGGTCCGGACTCATTCGATTGTTCAGGTTTGGTCTATGCGGCATATAAATATGCAGGATTGGGTTGGCCAATTTGGGATCGACTTAACTCAGGTTTGTATTACACATATACAAAACAGATCCCGTTAAGTGAGATTCAACCAGGCGATCTTATTTTCTACTCCTATAAGGGAACCATTAGCACAATTCACCATATGTCTATCTATGCCGGAAATGGAATGGTTTGGGAAGCGCGATCTACTAAATCCGGTCTTCGTTATTCAGACATGTACGGGATGGATGGGATGATGCCGTATGCAGGTCGAGTTTAACTCACTAAATTTCAACGCCGATATATTTAGTTTGCAAGAACTCATGGATTCCATCAAAGCCGCCTTCACGGCCCAAGCCAGATTGTTTAACGCCACCAAATGGGGCTGCAGGATCTGAAATTACGCCTTTGTTTATGGCGACCATCCCGGACTCCATTGCCTCGGCGGTGCGTAAAGCGCGGGTTAGATCCTTAGAGAACACATAACTAATGAGACCGAAATCGGTGTCATTTGCCCATGCTATGCCTTCTGCATCGGTGTCAAAGATTACAACTGGCGCAACTGGTCCAAATATTTCATGGTGAAGAATTGGATTATCTTTTTCTACTGTCAAAACCGTTGCAGGATAAAAAGCGCCATCGCCATCGGGTTTAGTTCCGCCAACCTTTACTTTTGCGCCAGCGGCGATCGATTCATCAACAATCTCAGCGATTTTATTGCGCTCTTTCATTGAAACACTTGCACCAAGTGTTGTGGTTGCATCAATTCCGCGACCCATAACAAAGGCTGACATGGATTTAGTAAACTCGGCAATAAACCTGTCCGCAATCGCACGCTGAACATAAATTCGATTTGCTGACGTGCATGCCGCTCCTCCATTACGCATTTTAGCTAGAAGCAATTGCGGAATAGTTATCGCTAGATCGGCGTCATCATGAATAATCACTTGAGCATTTCCACCAAGCTCCATTGAGCAACGAATGATTTTGTCTGCCGCCTCTTTCAAAAGTACTCGGCCCACTTCAGTTGATCCAGTAAATGAAAGATTCTTAACGCGCGAATCGTGTAACATCTTTGAAATTGCTGGGCCAGTCTTTTCTGGAAGTACCAAGTTCAAAACACCTTTTGGTAGGCCAGCCCGCTCCATAATGTCAACGATGTACATCGCAGTTAGTGGTGTTTCGGTCGCTGGCTTTAAAATCATCGTGCAGCCAGCTGCCACAGCCGGACCAATTTTGCGAGTGGCCATGCCCGCTGGGAAGTTCCAGGGCGTAATGAGAATTGAGAGACCAATTGGTTGATGTGTTACTAATATCCTCTTGTCCCCCGATGGAGATTTACGGAAATCGCCTGGGGTACGCACAGCTTCCTCGGCAAACCAGCGGAAAAATTCAGCGGCATAAGTAGCTTCACCACGAGCATCAGGCATTGCTTTGCCGTTTTCGCGAGAGATTAACGTAGCAATCGCTTCAATTTCACTGCTCATAATTTCAAATGCTTTACGAAGTATCTCCGAGCGATATCGAGGCGCTGTATTGGCCCACGTCACCGCCGCGGCATCAGCAGCCGCCACCGCCGCTTCACATTGGGCATCGCTAGCGAGTGAAACTTGGGCAATAACTGATCCATCACTGGGGTCATGGACGGCGACTGTACCGATTCCATCAACCCATTGGCCATCGATATATAACTGTGTATGCATGGGGCGAGCATACGCTCAGCCTGCAAGAAGTTGAAGTCTGCGCGCTCTACGATAGGGTCATTGCAATTGTGTTGCGTTTTTCGCGACTAATTAAGGAGTGAGAGTGCCAAAAGCGTGGACCGATGATGCGCCCACACCAGTTGTGCTGCAGGATCATGCACATCTGAAAGATACATTTGCATACAAAATAAAGCGAAAGCTCTTAGGAAATGCGCTAAATAGGCACACGCTTCTTCATCAGCGATTAAAAAAGCGTTTCGCACTCGGAATCCTAGCCTCTGACTGTATTTCATCCTCAGCATATGGCTCTGAACAGATTCTTATTGCCTTATTGCCAGCATTTGGGTTAGCGGCGTTTGCAATTTTGATGCCGATGACGGCCGTCGTTCTCGTTATCTTGACGATTATTACGCTTTCTTACCGCAATGTAATCAATGTGTATACCAAAACTGGCGGCGCTTACATTGTCGCTCGAGATAACTTTGGCCCGGTCGTTGCACAAATTGCGGCCGTTGCATTAATGCTTGATTACATTGTGACTGTTGCGATTCAATCTGCTGCAGGAGTAGCCGCAATTATTTCAACTTTTCCAGGGCTCCATTCATGGAAAATTCCTATGATTTTATTAGTGATTGTACTTCTAACATATGGAAATCTCCGCGGCGTTAAAGAGGCAGGTAAAGCCTTTGCCTTTCCAACTTACTTCTTCATCGCATGCATGTTTATCGTTTTTTCGATGGGTCTTTACCGTCAATTTAATGGAACTCTCGATCAACTGGCGACTAACCTTCCTGGTGCCGTTGAAGTCGGCCAAGAGCAAGGTCTTCTAACTTTTGCTGCGATATTCATTCTGCTCCGCGCATTTGCTAATGGTGGTTCATCTCTGACTGGATTAGAGGCTATCTCTGATGGTGTGGCATTATTCCAGCAGCCTGAACACGTTAACGCACGCCGCACTTTATTTATAATGAGTGGACTGCTCGGAACATTAGTTCTCGGGGTTTCATGGTTTGCTCACAAAGTTTATGCGATGCCTTATGAATCAGGTACACCGACTGTTATTTCCCAGATTGCAAAGACTATCGTTGGCGACGGTGTCTTTGGCTCTTTTATGTTCGTGATGGTGCAGCTCGCAACTATGTTAATTTTGTTTGCTGGCGCTAATACAACGTATAGTGCCTTCCCGCTATTGTGTAACTTCGTTGCAACTGATGGATACTTGCCTCGACAGCTGACCAAGCGTGGCCACCGTTTGGCATTTTCAAATGGAATTCTTCTCTTAGCCGGTGGCGGAATATTCTTAGTTCTATTTACTGCAGGATCGGTTGAACACCTTGTAGCCTTCTACGCACTTGGTGTATTTACTGGCTTTTGTTTAGCTGGCTTTGGGATGACTCGCCATGCATTGCGACACAAAGAAGGCGCTTGGAGATATAAAGTCTTTATTAATGCTCTAGCCGGCTCAATTTCCTTCCTCATTGTGATTATCTTTTCAGTAGTTAAATTCACGGAAGGTGCCTGGTTGGTTTTGGTTACCGCACCAATTTTGGTTGTAACTTTCCTTCGTTTACGCAAGCAGTACGTTAGCGAGCAAGAAGCACTCTCAGTCAAAGAGCATCAAAAGCGGGCAACTTCAATTACCCGACATGATGTCACTGTCTTTGTCGATAGCCTCGATATCGCCACAGTTGGTGCGATTCGATATGCCCGAAGCCTTAATCCCCGTAACTTGGCCGCGGTTCACTTCGTAATTGATGATCGACGCGCAGAAGATATTCAAAAAGCCTGGGCCGCGTCCGAGGCGGTAAGTGATGTTGCCCTCGAATTAATCGACTGTCCGGATCGACGCCTGGCAAATTCAGCACTTGATTACGCAATTCGTACAACCGAGCGCAGCGATGTTGAATTGACTTTGTTATTACCTCGTCGTGCCTACTCTGGATTCTTAGGCCGTTTATTACATGATCAGACCGCAGAACAAATTGCTGCACCGATTTCTCAATTACCTAAAGTCGTTGCAACTATCGTTCCCTTCGATGTAGACCGCATCACTTCAATGTCCAACATTGAAATTCACCAATCTCATGAAGTAAAGCCAGATTCCTCGATTGTGATGAAGACGCCTATCAAGAAAACTGAACCCGAAAATAGTGAACCAATAAGCCACCACACTAAAAACGTTACGTTAATCGGTGAAATTCAATGGCGAAAGCGTGCCAAAGTTCAAGGTCAAGTAACATCAATTAAATCCGCACCACGTGGGGCAGCACCAACTTTGCAAGTAGAGATTTGGGATGAAACGGGTGGGGTCTCGCTCCATTTCTTGGGTCGACGAGATATTGCTGGCCTCGAAGTTGGATCCCAATTACGTGCCGAAGGTATGGTCGGGGAAGAAAATGGATCGATGGTCATTCTTAATCCTTCGTACGAACTCCTTGTATAAAATCTTTAAGAAGTAAAGCACATTCATCCTTTAAAACACCAGCTCGGACTTCAACTTTAAATAATGAACGAGGATCTCGCAAAATATCCCAGACAGAGCCAACTGCACCTGCTTTTTCATCCCAAGCCCCAAAGATGAGCGTCGAAATACGAGCTTGAGCGATTGCTCCTGCACACATCGAGCAAGGTTCAAGGGTTACCACGAGAGTGTGATTGTCTAAGCGCCATGTCTTAGTTTTTTCACTTGCTCGCCTCAGAGCAACAATCTCAGCATGAGCTGTGGGGTCTCCATGAAGCTCACGCTCGTTATGGCCTATTGAAATAATTTCACCAATTTGATTGATGACCAATGCGCCGACAGGAACGTCTCCACTTACATGACAACTGCGCGCCGCATCAATTGCTACACGCATTAACTCCTCATCGTTCACAGTTGCAAAAGTTCGGCAAACTGATCTCCAAAACCCAACCGATTTGCTATAGCTTCAAGTTGTTCATCTGGAAATAGTTCGGGATCATCGCAAAGAGCAGAGATTTCCATGCCATTCATTCCAAGATCTGACAAAATTTCAATATGACCAATTGGATTTGCATCATCGTCATCTTCAGGCATTGGTAGATCGGCAATCTCTAATAACTCTTCGGCAACTGGGTAATCAAAAGCACATGATGAGTCACTTAAGAATAAAGAAATGTGCGATCCAAGAACTCGAATAATAATGAAAAACTCTTCGTCTATTGAAATCAACGCAATTGCTCCGCCATTTGTTTGCTGTGATTTAAGACTTGTTATTATCTGCGCAATATCCGTAGGGTCGGGCAATATACCTAAGGTCCAGCGGCCGTCTTCATGCCAAGCCGCCACTGCAATGTCCAATTCATTAGGCGGGCTACTTTCTTTGGTCTCTGGCACGCCGACTTCGTCTTGGACATCGAATTCTTCGATGTCATCGTCGAGGTCATCGTCGAATTCAGGCATGCGCTTATAGTTCCACTCATTGGAAAGGAATGAAACCCCTGTAAGGTAAGGGGTATGAAGGTACATGTTGCAGATCACCCACTGATAGCCCATAAATTAACGGTTTTACGCGACGAACGTACCGATTCACCGACCTTTCGTCGTTTAGTAGAAGAACTTGTAACTCTTCTTGCCTACGAGGCCACGCGAGATGTTCGTACGCACGCCGTGGCGATAACAACACCAGTTACTAAAACTAATGGGTTGAAAATGGCCGAACCACGACCCGTTGTAGTTCCCATCTTGCGCGCTGGCCTTGGAATGCTTGAAGGCATGAGCAAACTAATTCCAACGGCTGAAGTTGGTTTTCTTGGAATGGTTCGCGATGAAGAAACCCTTCAGGCCAGCACATACGCCAATCGATTGCCAGATGATTTATCTGGGCGCCAGGTTTTTGTGTTAGATCCCATGCTTGCAACTGGCGGTACTTTGATTGCCGCTTTTCATTACTTAATTGATTTAGGAGCAAATGACATTACCGCAATTTGCATTCTCTCAGCCCCCGAGGGAATTGCTGCAGTTGAAAAGGAGTTTGCTTCAAGTGAGGTACCTATCACAATCGTCACTGGCGCACTTGATGAAAAGTTGAATGAACTCGGATATATCGTTCCAGGACTTGGCGATGCTGGCGATCGCTTATATGGTGTTGTGTAGGTGGCCTCGACATCTCCTGGCTACGGAATCACAATCCGTGTTGAGGGTCCAGCTTCTGCTCAACCCGTCGCATTAGCAACAACGATTATTTCAGGTGCAGGTGCAACTATTACTGCTCTTGATGTAGTTGAGTCACATTTAGAAAAAGTTGTTCTGGATATTACCTGCGATACCACAGACCTGGCACATGCCGAAGAAATTACGCTCGCTCTTTCAAAGAATTCAGGTCTAACTGTTCGCAAGGTGAGTGATCGAACATTCTTATTGCACCTAGGTGGAAAGATTGAGATTTCCTCTAAAGTTCCGCTCAAGACTCGCGATGATTTATCCCGTGCTTACACCCCAGGTGTCGCACGAATTTGTCAAGCAATTGTTGATGATCCGGCCGATGCTAGACGCTTAACTATTAAACGTAACACCGTTGCCGTCGTAACCGATGGTTCGGCGGTTTTAGGTCTTGGAAACATTGGCCCCGCTGCCGCGCTTCCAGTGATGGAAGGCAAGGCTGCACTGTTCAAGCGTTTTGCCGATGTTGATGCTTGGCCGGTCTGTCTTGATACTCAGGATGTGGATGAAATTGTTCGCACAGTTCAGTTAATCGCTCCGGTATATGGAGGGATTAATTTGGAAGACATTTCAGCCCCTCGCTGCTTTGAAATTGAGCGTCGATTAAGAGAGCTTTTAGATATCCCAGTTTTTCATGATGATCAACACGGTACTGCGATAGTTGTTTCGGCCGCATTACGCAATGCCTTAAGGCTCGTCAATAAAGAGCTCAAAGATGTAAAAATTGTGATGAGCGGCGCTGGCGCTGCTGGAACTGCAATTGCGCGCCTGTTAGTTTTACGCGGGGCATCACAAATTGTTGGTTTTGACAAAGATGGAGTAATTTCAAAATCTTTGCTTCGCTCTGATGATGAGATGCGTAATTGGTTTATAGACAATAGTAATCCAGATAATTATACCGGGGAAATATCGGGTGCAATGAAGGATGCGGATGTATTTATAGGAGTGAGTGCGCCAAATGTTTTGATAGAGCAGGATGTTGCATCGATGGCACCGAATTCAATTATTTTCGCTCTAGCCAATCCAGATCCCGAAATTGATCCAGTGATTGCACGCAAATATGCGACAGTTGTTGCAACCGGCCGAAGTGATCAGCCAAATCAAATCAATAACGTGTTGGCATTCCCCGGTATTTTTCGTGGTTTATTAGATGCAAATGCACACAAAATAACCGATAAATTATTGGTTGCAGCGGCTGAAGCAATTGCAGATTGCGTATCTCCTGAACAACTTAATGCTTCATTTATTGTTCCTAGTGTTTTTGATCCCAATGTAACTAAAGCTGTCGCTGCAGCAGTGAAAAGGTCAGTATGATCGAACTTGCAGCATTCTTCATTTATGCCTCGCTGGTTTCTGCACTCGTGAACTACTTATGCCACCTGCGATTACCCCTGCATACGTCATAACAATGCCAGTGACTAAGTAGGAGCTAACTTTCACACCAGCCGTTGGAGAAACTAAATCAATCACGAGTGAGCCAACAAGCTGCCCGCCCACACTAAAGAGAGTGAAAGTTAGTACTCCCAAATGTTGAACAATTGTTGAGGTAAAAGCTATATAGATTACCCCAATCAATCCCCCCGTATAAATCCACCATGGTCCATGTGGCAGCGAGACGAAGTTTGTGCGATGCGTTGCGACTGCAATAAGAAACACAATTAGTAGAAGTGAAGTTCCTGTGATGAAGTTCAATAACGAGGTCGTAAAGCTTTGATGAGAGTGCTCATTTATCTGACCATTCAGTGCACGTTGAACTCCAACTACTGCACCCGCAATACAACCTGCAATTACCGCAATCATAGATAGATTTTTAGCATCAATGCGATCTAAAACTGAGACTAAGACTGCAATGACGGTCAACACCGCTGCCGTAATTCGGCGCTTGGTAATCGCCTTTTTGCCTCCCCCTGTCAATCCAATTCGATCAACGAGTAAAGAGGTTGCTGTTTGACCAGCTATCGATGCCACTGAGAAGATGGCAACCCCAATGAGCGGAACGATGTGAGTTTGAATTGCAACAAAACTTCCACCAAGTGCACCAGCTAGTAGTTTCCAACGAGCTATTTCGCCGTTTTTGACTGCGCTGCGAATATTGGAAATTCCCATTTTGATTGCAGGATTAAACAGTGAAATTGCGACGATAATGATTAAGCCTGAGCCAAATGAAACAAGTGCAGCCTGTAAACCACTGTTTAAACGATATGAGAGCTCACCATTGGCTCGAGCTTGCAATGCAATCATTACGCCAGAGAGTGCGGCAAGGAGATCTAGTCTCATTAAGTATGAGTGCCGTGGAACTCTCTTTTATCTGCAATCCAATCCATAAGTGCAAATAAGACACCTGAGGCAACAAAAGTAAGATGAATAACAATTCGCCACTTTGTGCCGCCACCCACATGATCTTGGCCTGCTAATTCAATAAAATCTTTAAGAAGTTCAATGACAGATATAGCAACCAGCGAGCCAATCAATTTAATCTTCAATCCACTAAAGTCGATCGTTCCCATCCAGTGAGGACGATCCTTGGATTCGGTAGCAATATCGATTCTGGAAACAAAGTTTTCATACCCTGCGAAAATCACCATCAGAATCAGATTAGCAAGAAGAGTTAGGTCCAACAAGGCGAGCAAGTCAAGTGTAAAACTCTGAGGCGTTGCCTCTCCTATTTGTATGGCAATGTGGTAAAACTCAATTAGAAAACGGTAAGTCAATAGAAAGAGTGCCCCAACTAAACCAAGATAGAGAGGAGCTAGGAGAAAACGGGAACGAAATAGAATTGCTTCTATGCTGCTTGATATTCGATTCATGCGGAAATTTTAACTCAATCTTCAAGAGTTAGTGTGATCTGGAGCCACTCTTCCTCTAAATTGTTCCTAAGATTGTTCTCGATTTCTAAATTCTTTGTTATTTCAAGAAGCTCCTCAGCTTTCAATGACACCGCTTCGAGTTCGATTTCTAAATCCGAAATTCTCGCATTTGCCTTCTCTAGCTGTCGTTCAAGGCGGGCTTTATCCTTTTTTAATTGGCGCTCTTCGGCGGCGCTTGAACTTCTTTTCACTCTCTGAGCCCCAGCCGACTGATTAATGCTCGCCTCACGAAGCTCTAAATACTCATCTACTCCGCGTGGTAAATCACGCACGGATTTATCACCTTGCAATCCCACAAATCGGTCACACACTCGCTCCAAGAAGTATCTATCGTGTGAGATCACGATCAATGTTCCACCATAGCTATCAAGTAAATCTTCAAGCTCAGTCAATGTTTCAATATCAAAGTCATTTGTTGGTTCATCGAGCAAGAGCACATTTGGGCTATCCATTAATAAGCGGGTCAGCTGCAAGCGCCTTTTTTCTCCGCCGGATAAGTCGCCTACTGGTGTCCATTGTGATTCTCGATTGAAACCTAGACGCTCACACAGTTGCGACGCTGAAAGTTCGCGTCCGCCACCTAGCTCCACGCGATGTGCAATTTTCTCTACCGCTTCCAATACACGCCATGTGGGATTTAACTCATCTAAATGTTGGGTTAAAAATGCTGGCTTAACAGTCACTCCAGTGACCAGCTTTCCGGATGTTGGTTGAATTTCTCCAATTAACGTACGTATTAAAGTTGTTTTCCCTGCACCATTAACTCCCACTACGCCAATGCGGTCGCCAGGACCTATATTCCAGTAGAGATCTTTAATTAATTCATTATCACCGAGTTTAATACTTAGATGATGTGCTTCATACACAGTTTTTCCAAGTCGATTAAGTGCGAACTTGAGAAGTTCTCCTTGATTGCGCGGTTCAGGCTCTCCAGCGATTAAGACGTTAGCAGCATCGACACGAAATTTTGGTTTTGTAGTTCTAGCCGGTGCCCCTCGGCGCAACCAAGCTAACTCTTTACGAATCAATCCATTACGTCGCGCATCCATGACAGAGCTCTGGCGAGCGCGCTCGGCCTTAGCTAAAACAAAAGCGCTGTAACCACCGTCATACTCTTCAACATTTCCACCAACAACTTCCCAAGTCCGACTCGTCACAGCATCTAAAAACCATCTATCGTGAGTTACAACCGTAATCGCTAAAGCTTTTTGATTATTTAAATAGTTTGCAAGCCAAGCAACGCCCTCGACATCTAAATGATTTGTCGGTTCATCGAGCAGAATCAGATCCAATTCATTTATCAGAAGCTTTGCCAAACCAACACGTCGTCGTTCTCCACCTGATAGATGACCAAATTTGCGGTCAAAGATATGGTCATCAAAGCTCCCAAATAACCCAGTGAAAACCTCTCGGATATTCGGTTCACTCGCCCACTCATGTTTTGCAGTATCTCCTAAAACCACTTCACCAACAGTGCTCTCGGGGTTTTCAGAATCAACTTGAGAGAGAATGCCGATGCGTGCTGCGTTTGATTTTGTAACGCGCCCAGCATCAGGGGCTTCTATGCCAGCGATAACTCTCATTAAAGTACTTTTACCAGATCCATTTCTTCCGACGATTCCAATTCGATCACCTTCGGAAACACCAAGAGAAACCGAGATAAGTAGCTCTTTAATATCAAAGGCCTTTGAAACCTCTTCGATATTTACAACATTGCGCGCCATGATGGGAGAGCGTACCTTTCATCCATGACTGTCACTGACCGCGAATTTGCACTGGAACTCGACAGAAATGACCCTTTAGCTCATTTTAAATCGCAGTTTGTAGTCAGTGATCCCGACATGTGTTATTTGGATGGAAACTCTCTCGGCCGTTTACCTAAAGCAACGGTGATTGCACTCAATAGTTTCATGGTTGACGAATGGGGTCCAGAAGTGGTTATGGGCTGGGGGCATTGGGTAGATGAAGCGCAACCCACCGGTGATTTATTGGGGGCGGCTGCATTAGGTGCTGGACCAGGGCAGGTGCTGGTCTGCGATACAACTTCAATCAATTTCTATCAATTATGTTTAGCTGCAATCAATGCTCGCCCTGGACGAAAGACAATAATCACTGATGCAGCAAATTTTCCAACAGATAGATATATTCTCGATGGAATAGCAAAGCAGTTTGGTTTGAAGCTTGTCATTATTGACAATGAAAACCCCTCAATTGCTACTCATGAGCGAATCACCACCGATGTTTTAGCCCCATACCTCAATGATGATGTTGCTTTAGTAACTCTCGAGGTTATTCAATATCGCTCAGGAGCTCGAACTGACATTAAAGCAATTACAGATCAAGTTGGAGCTATTGGCGGATTAGTGGTTTGGGATGCGAGCCATGCAGTAGGTGCAATCGAATTAAATTTAGATGACAATGGTGTCGATCTTTGTGTGGGGTGTACCTATAAATACGGTAACTCTGGGCCTGGATCACCAGCTTGGTTATACGTCAACAAAAAAATCCAAGACAAACTACAAGTGCCAATTCAAGGTTGGTTTGCCCAAGGTGCTCAATTTGAAATGGGTCCGGTCTTTGAAAAAGCCCAAGGAATTCGTGGCTTCCAGATTGCCAGCCCCACTTTGATGGGAATCCGGTGCGTGCAGACTGCTTTTTCAATGATTCATAAGGCGGGCATCAACGCAATTGCAAAAAAAGCGGCAATTGGAACCCAGATGATGATTGAACTCTACGATGCGTGGCTCGCTCCTCTTGGTTTAGAGTTAAATACTTCGCGTCTATCTCACGAGCGCGGTGGACACATTTCGCTAGTACACCCAGATGCGGCACAAATTTGTATTGCCCTTCGCCAAATTTCGAATGTAATTCCTGATTACCGAACCCCTAACTCCATTCGTCTTGCAATATCTCCGTTACCAACTTCTTATGTTGAAGTCTGGGATGGCTTTGAACGTATGCGCGATTTAGTGGCATCGGGCCGCTATAAAGAGGTAAAAGAAGGTGGTTCACGAGTCACATGAAAGAAAATGACTTCGAGTCTGCAATCACTTACACATCATATTTAGCCGTTGATGAACTTTTAAGTCTGCAGCGTCCATTATCGGTTGGACCTGAACATGATGAAATGCTCTTCATTATTATCCATCAGACGTATGAACTGTGGTTTAAGCAGCTGATTCATGAGTTTGTGCAGGCCCAACGAGCAATGGAGGCCGGCGATACACATTATTCTCTTGCCCTACTAGGTCGAATCCGAACAATCATGAAAGTTTGTGTCACCCAAATCGATATATTGGAAACAATGACGCCATTGCAGTTCAACGCATTTCGCTCATATTTATCATCATCTAGTGGTTTCCAGTCTGCCCAATTTAGAAAAGTTGAAGCGCTACTAGGGCGTAGAGATACTAAAATGGCCGGTCATTTGCCACCAGCAATCCAAGCCGAAATTGCCCTCATTACCTCAGAAAACTCCGTGTGGGATTCGGCTCTTGCCTATTTAGCAAAACGCGGGCATTCAATTCCTACTGACGTGCTCACCCGCGACCGCACCAGTGCTTATGAAGCAAATCTTCGCGTGCAAGATGTTCTACTCGAAATCCACCGCAATGATCCAGAAAGCGCCATGGTATGTGAACGATTATTAGATATCGATGAAGGAATTCAGGAGTGGCGTTATCGCCATGTGAAAATGGTTGAGCGCACAATCGGCCGAAAAATTGGTACTGGTGGCTCTACTGGAGTTGAGTATCTGTCGAGCACGCTTTTCAATCCAGCTTTTAAGGATCTTTGGGAGATCCGCTCTCGCTTTTAATTACGTATGGAAATATATTAGCGGGAGTAATAGATTAAAATAAAAATTATTGAAATTAAGGCTGCAGCTGATACTAAGAAATAGTTTGCCCACTTTGGAAGTCCCGCTCGATCGGCTGTCTTCTTGGCGATTCTCTTCGTATGCATCATTGCATCACCCGCCCACGCAAACTCTGTAGCCAAGATTCCTAACCCCGCGAGAACAACTAATACACCAGGTCCTGGACCAATAAGTGCAATACCACCAAGGACAGTTATTCCTCCCCCGAGAACCCCAATGAAAACCTTCCACAGAACTTGTCCAGCTCGGGTTTTCTTAATCCACCGTCGAAAATTCATCTCTTGCCTCCCTTCTACTCGACTTACCATAGGCTGAATTGGCAATCTTTTCTCGACGTGCGCGATAATGTGGAGATGCACCTGCAATGAGATGCTCAAAGCGGATTTTTGAGGTGATAAATTCGCGAATCTCGCTGGGTTTAGTTGTATCTGCAAAGACTGCTAATCCCTCCACAGTTGACTGCCTAACCGCATGTGGCCTTAAATAACGATATATAAGGCTCATTCGCCGAATACTTACATAAACAAGTTTGCGAAATACTTGGGAAGTACCTGCAGGCTTGCTTGGCCTCTCCGGCAGAGATAAATTAAATAATATTTTTGCAATTTCAGCTCCGCCCGTCGTGCCTGGAAGCTCTGAGCATTTTGCTGAAAGTTGCTCGCGCACTTTAGGGTTTTGTAATTTTTTCACGGTTGCCGTTATGTCACCTAAATTGCTGTGATCTGCCCTTAGGGCATATCCAAACTCTTGGCACCACCTCGCTCTTCCCTCTTGATCATCGGTTCCACGAATATTTGACACAAAGACGCTCGGAATTCGTGCTGGTAATAGCTCGTGAACTCCGTTATATCCAGTTGCACAAATACTTGCATCGAATGCCTCTAGTACCCTTGCGAGCGGGAAATAGCGCACAACTTTAATATCCAGGCCGTCCGGAGCAAGTGAATTACCATCTTTATCTATTGGCTCTTTAGTAAGAACAATCTGAAGTTCTTTCCAGCCGACTAAACCTTCTAGAGCAGCGGTCATCTTGCTATTAACATCACCGTCTCCCGTACCCAGCTGAACAAGAACAACTGGTCGTTCTAAATCTAAACCTAAAGCTCGACGTGCATCATCGCGTGACATTGCACTTTCTCTCTCAAATAGTGATACCGGTGAAGTTAAAATCGCTTCTTTACGTTTTGAAGTCGGTCCGAAATCGAAAGCTTTAGCAATATCTCCTGGCTCAATTACAATATCCATAACTTTTGAATAGACAGGCAAAACAAATCTTAAGAGATTTCTCTGCCAGAATCCTCGCCTAATCCAAACAAGACAAAGATTTCCATTTTTAATTTTGGTAGCAAAGACACCTGGATAAGGAACGACACCATCAAATGTTAAAATGCTTGCCCCGGTTTCTTCGATAAGAGCGAGTAATCGCTCACAAAGGTATGAGTCCCACTTTTCTCGCGGCATCCATAATCGATCGCGCCCCGGTATGTATTCGCAGCGAATATCCATAAAAGCTGGGATTTCAGCGATTCCACCAGCCATTGAAACAATAATTGGGTTGGCAAATTCTTTTAACGCCAACGCAACTGCAGTAGTACGGGCAAGATGTCCCATTCCCACACCATTACTAGTGGCGAGAATGATTGTTGGTTTTGCCATGAGCCTTAGCCTAGCCAAATGCACTTAGAAATTAGGAACAGGGGAAGCTTAAATTTAAGGCGATTTTTGCTTACTTAACAAGGGGTTTTTAAGTACAGTATCGGTTGTGACTAAGCCAGTAATTGTTTCAATCCGAGGGCTTACTCGATCTTTTGGAGATATTCGTGCAGTTGCTGGAGTGGATTTAGATATATTTGAAGGTGAATTCATTACACTGCTTGGACCTTCAGGCTCAGGCAAGACAACCGTGTTGCGGATGATTGCCGGCTTTGAAAAACCAGACTCGGGATCCATAGTTCTTGGAGGTAAAGATGTTTCTCAACTTCCGCCCTATGATCGCGACGTAAATACGGTTTTTCAAGACTATGCACTCTTTCCTCATATGGATGTTATTTCTAATATTGAATATGGCCTACGGGTTAAAGGTGTTGATAAATCATCGCGACGTGAGCGGGCTATACAAGCCTTAAAGCAGGTTCGGTTAGAGGGTTATGAAAACCGCAAGCCCGCGCAGTTATCTGGGGGTCAACGGCAACGAGTTGCACTAGCTCGTGCGTTGGTGAATAGGCCATCGGTTCTGCTTCTCGACGAGCCTTTAGGTGCACTGGATTTGAAGTTACGGGAGCAGATGCAGATTGAACTCAAAGAGTTGCAGCGCGAAGTTGGAATCACTTTTATATTTGTTACTCACGATCAAGAGGAAGCATTAACAATGAGTGATCGCATTGCTGTGTTTAATCACGGGCGTATTGAACAGTTAGGATCACCACGTGAAATATACGAAAATCCCCAAAGTTTATTTGTTTCAGAATTTGTGGGACAAACTAATAAAATTGAAATTGAGGGTAGGAAGGTAAATATTCGACCAGAATTCATTTCGGTTTCAAAAACCACGCGTTTTGGTGATTGTTCGATACAAGGAACCTTGAGAGATGCGATTTTTGTAGGTGCCGTAACCCGATATTTAATTGATACAACTCTTGGAAGCACAATGATTTCAACAAATCCGACAGAGGATATCTCAATTGGTGAATCCGTTACCCTGTCGTGGGATAAGGAAAAGGAATTCTTAGTTCAATGAAGAGCTAAGAACCACATTCAACCGCTGAATGTGGACTGTATAGATGGAGGTACAGATGCAAAAGAAGCGTCTGTTTTCACGAATTGCTGTTGCATCCGTTGCAGCACTTATTCTCGCTGGATGCAGTTCAGGTAGCGACTCTGCATCCGAAGGAGCTCTGCCTGAAATAGAGATGATGCAGGAGCTTGGCACAGGTGAAGGTCAAGTTAATGTTGTTGCTTGGGCAGGGTATGTCGAGAATGGATCGACCGATCCAGCAGTTGACTGGGTCACTGGTTTTGAAACTGAAACTGGTTGCAAAGTAAATGTAAAAAATGGCACATCCTCTGACGACATGGTCGCATTGATGAAGACCGGTGAATATGATGTTGTATCTGCCTCTGGTGATGCCTCTCTTCGTTTAATTTATGGCGGCGATGTTGCACCCATAAACACTGACCTGACTCCAAACTATGCTGATGTCTTTGAGAATTTGAAGATGCAACAGTGGAACTCAGTTGATGGTGTTGCTTATGGAGTGCCTCATGGACGTGGAGCTAATTTACTGGCCTACCGCACCGATATAGTCAAGCCTGCTCCTACATCTTGGAGTTCTGTCTTCGACGCTAACTCGCCATATAAGGGCACAATAACTGCATACGACTCGGCGATTTATATAGCAGATGCTGCCTTGTACTTAATGGCAACCCAACCTGATCTTGGTATTACATACCCCTACGCCCTTGATCAGGCACAGTTTGATGCTGCGATTGCACTTCTTGAAGTCCAAAAGCCGCTCATTGGTGAGTATTGGGGCGACTACCTAAAGCACGTTGCCTCTCTCAAATCTGGCGGAACAGTTCTTGGAACTACTTGGCAAATAAACATTAATTTAGCTAAGGGTGAAAAGACTCCTGTTGAAGGAATTAAACCAATCGAAGGTTCAACGGGTTGGTCAGATACATGGATGGTGAGCAGTAAAGCTAAGAATCCTAATTGTGCCTACATGTGGATCAACCACATTGCATCTCCTGAAGCAAATGCTGGAGTTGCAGAATGGTTTGGTGAGGCTCCTTCTAACGCTAAATCATGTGCCTTAACTGCTGATCCAAATCACTGCACAACTTTCCATGCAGCAGATGATGCCTACTGGGAAGATGTTTATTACTGGAATACTGCAACTGAAGCCTGCCTTGATGGCCGGAAAGATGTGAAGTGCGTTCCGTACTCTGAATGGGTGAAAGCCTGGTCTAGTTTACGTAACTCATAAATTCTAAGCCGGGTATGAGGTATTACCTCATACCCGGCCTTTTATTAGATAAGGGGCAAAGATGTTGGATTCACTCGCAACTTCGATGCACCGTAAGCCACGTCTTCGATTGGCGGTTCTATTAACTGCACCTGTTTTATGGTTAGTAGTTGCCTATCTAGGCGCACTAGCCACACTACTTGTCACAGCGTTCTTCACAATTGATAGCTTCACAGGAAATGTTGTCAAAAAATTTAACCTTGAGAATTTCTACGACATGTTCACCGATGCCGCATATAAAAACGTAGTTTTAAGAACACTTGGAATAGCTATTGGTGTCACAGTTATTTGTTCAATTCTGGCAATTCCTATGGCTTTTTATATGGCAAAAATTGCAAAACCGAAGTCACAAAAGCTCCTAGTAGCACTCGTTCTCACTCCGCTATGGGCTTCATACTTAGTAAAAATCTATGCCTGGCGCACCATGTTAGAACCCAATACGGGCGTGGTTGACTGGCTCTTTGGCTCTCTCGGAATTCACTCTCCTGGTTTTGGAGGACCAGCAATTATTATTGGGCTTTCATATCTATGGCTTCCTTACATGATTCTTCCAATTTTCGCTGGTTTAGAAAGACTTCCCAATAACCTTTTAGATGCATCTGGGGATTTAGGGGCACATAATTTCTATACATTTAGAAAAATAATTTTGCCTCTAATCTTTCCATCGCTGGTGGCAGGTTCTATGTTTACTTTTTCATTGAGCCTTGGAGACTACATTACCGCTCAGATTCTCGGTGGGAAACTACAGATGTTGGGAAATGTTGTCTACCAAAATTTCAGTATTAATCTGCCTTTCGCTGCAACTATATCGATGATACCTATCACTATTATGGTAATTTATCTTTATCTAGTTCGCCGAACTGGCGCCTTAGCGAGCATGTGATGACTATTTCTACTCGCGCCAAATATGCTCTCATGGCACTTATGGGAGTCGGGCTTGCCTTTATCTATATTCCACTTTCAGTTGTAGTTATCAACTCTTTTAATGCAAGTAAGACCTTTTCATGGCCACCATCTAGTTTTACAACTTTGTGGTGGTCTAAAGCCGTTGAAAATACTGGTGTTCGTGAGGCGTTGAAATGGAGCCTTTTTGCAGGTTTAGCGGCTACTTTTATCGCATTACTACTAGGTACAACTTTGGCCTTTGCTGTAAGTCGCTATAGTTTTTTTGGCCGCGAAGTTATCTCTTTACTTGTCGTTCTTCCAATTTCATTGCCTGGTGTTGTAACTGGAATAGCACTAAATAACGCCTTCACTAAGCAGTTAGGAATGTCTACTGGATTACTTACGGTTGTAATAGGTCACGCAACATTTTGTATCGTCATCGTCTACAACAATGCGATTGCCAGATTGCGTCGAATGGGAACATCCCTGCAAGAGGCATCGATGGATCTAGGGGCAAATGGCATTACGACTTTTCGTTTAATCACTTTACCGAATCTAGCTTCGGCTTTATTTGCTGGAGGGTTGCTAGCTTTTGGTCTCTCCTTTGATGAAATCGTCGTAACTACATTTACTGCAGGTCCAGGAATTCAAACGCTGCCAATTTGGATTTACAATAATCTATTTCGTCCAAACCAAGCACCAATCGTAAATGTTGTCGCTGCAACTCTGGTGGTTCTCTCGATTCTTCCTATCTATTTGTCTCAACGTCTGAGTCAAGACTCAACCTCTGGCGGGCGCTTTTAACTCTCTTTATATCTAGTTAACCCATGAAGTATGAAGTGGGCGACCCTCGGAATATCCTGCTGAAGATTGAATTCCAACAACTGCGCGCTGTGCAAACTCATCGAGCGTGTTCGCCCCAGCATATGTACATGATGAACGTAAACCAGCAATAATCTCGTCGAGTAAATCTTCAACACCAGGGCGCTGAGGATTTAAATACATGCGTGAAGTTGAAATTCCCTCTTCAAATAGAGATTTCCTTGCACGATCAAAGGCATCTTCACCTGTTGTTCGTGCTGCAACTGCGCGCGCCGAAGCCATTCCAAATGATTCTTTGAACAATTTCCCATTTACATCGCTCTGTAAATCTCCAGGAGATTCATATGTGCCTGCAAACCAAGAGCCAATCATTACTTGTGAAGCACCAGCGGCTAGGGCAAGTGCAACATCGCGCGGGTGACGAACACCTCCATCGGCCCAGACGTGAGCGCTTAATTTTTTCGCCTCTGCTGCGCACTCAAGAACTGCCGAAAACTGAGGGCGCCCAACTCCAGTCTGCATGCGAGTTGTACACATCGCACCAGGACCGACTCCTACTTTTACAATCGTTGCTCCTGCCTCTATCAAATCGCGTGTGCCATCGGCTGTGACAACATTTCCTGCAACGATGGGAATTGATGCACCTAAAGATCTAATCGCATGTAGCGCCTCGATCATCTTCTTTTGATGTCCATGTGCCGTGTCAACGACTAAGACATCTGCACCGGATTCGATCAGTGCAGCAGCTTTGGCGGCAATATCGCCATTAATTCCAACGGCCGCTGCAATACGCAATCTCTTATTGCTATCAAGTGCGGGCGAATACAAAGTCCCACGCAAGGCACCAATTCGAGTCATTATGCCAACTAAATCGCCATTAGCAGAAACTACGGGAGCGAGTTTGTGGCGGTGGAAGTTTAAGAACTCGAAAGCCGCTCTTGCATCCAATGTGTCTGCCATTGTTATTAGCTCTTTGCTCATAACTTTATGGAGCTGGGTAAAGCGATCAACACTCTTACAATCCTCTTCGGTCACTATTCCAACCGGTTTACCGTCATCAACGATCACGATGGCACCATGTGCACGCTTAAATAACAAGCTCACGGCATCGGCAACAGTTTGCTCAGGGTTCAACGTAATTGGAGTATCAAAAAATGTATGCCGAGTTTTAACCCACTTTATGACGCTGTCGACCACAGCGTGAGGAATATCTTGAGGTATCACGGCGATGCCCCCGCGACGCGCAATTGTTTCGGCCATTCGCCGGCCTGAAATTGCCGTCATATTGGCAACAACTATAGGAATGGATGTGCCTGATCCATCGTTAGATGTTAAGTCAACATCCATCCGACTAGATAGTTCTGAAACGCTCGGCACCATGAATACATCGTCATATGTGAGGTCGTGGGTTGGGTTATTTATATAGCGCACGTATCGAAACTATACTCAGGTAGAATAAACAAATGTCTGAATCCCTCATTTCCGCCCGTGGTCTGACGAAGAAGTTTGGTGATTTAGTTGCTGTGGACGGTATTGACTTTGATGTTTCAAAAGGTGAGTCCTTTGGCCTGCTCGGACCAAATGGAGCAGGCAAGTCAACGGTTATGCGCATGGTTGGTGCCACATCCCAACGTGATGCCGGGGTTCTCACGATTCTTGGAAAGGATCCGGACAGGCAGGGACCTCAAATCCGCGCACATTTAGGGGTTGTGCCACAACAGGATAATCTGGATACAGAGTTAAGCGTTATTGAAAATCTCTACATCTATGGGCGTTACTTTGGCTTACCCCGTGCCTTTGTTAAGGCAAAGATTGAAGAGCTTGTGGCCTTTGCACAGTTAGAGGAAAAGCGAAACGCTAAAGTCCAATCACTCAGTGGTGGTATGAAGCGCCGTTTGACAATTGCCCGCGCCCTTGTAAGTGAGCCTGAAATATTGATGCTGGATGAGCCTACAACTGGGCTAGACCCACAGGCACGGCATATTTTGTGGGACCGTCTCTTCCGATTAAAGGAGCAGGGAGTAACACTTCTCATAACGACACATTTCATGGATGAAGCCGAACAGTTGTGCGATCGACTCATTGTTATGGATAAAGGCAGGATCATGGCGCAGGGAAGTCCTGCATCGCTTATAAAAGAATACTCAAGCAAAGAAGTTCTTGAGGTCCGCTTTGGCTCGGATCGAAATCAAGGTGTAGCTGACACATTGAACTCTCTTTGCGAACGGATTGAGGAGCTTCCCGATCGCATCTTGATGTACACCGATGATGGTGAATCGCTGCTAGAAAAGATTTATGCAAGTGGATTACACCCAAAGACCTCTTTAGTACGTCGAAGTTCTTTAGAGGATGTTTTTCTGCGCTTGACTGGAAGAACGTTGATTGAATGATGAGTATGACAACTATTCGAAAGGGCTCTGCTCAACTTGTAAATTCAGAAAAGGTCAAACTACGCGGAGCTTTATATGTTGCAGAGGCACGCATTCGTGCCATGATGAAATGGATCTGGCTGATTATTGGTATAGCCATAGCTAACCCAGTTTTGTATTTAATATCCGTCGGAATAGGTCTAGGTGGTTTGATAGATGAGAGTGTCGGAGCTACCGGAGTTGATGGCGTTAAATACCTGACCTTCTTAGCTCCTGCCCTGCTAGCACAGGCTGCGATACAAGGTGCGCTTGAGGAAACTGTTTATCCAACTATTGAAGGTTTCAAATGGAATAAGACTTTCTTCTCTATGAACTCAACACCATTGAGCGGAGTACAAATCTCAATAGGAGTATTTCTGGCAGCGATTTTTCGCACAGTATATACAGTTCTTTTTTACTTCGGTGTTATGTGGGCTTTTGGTGCCCTTGAATCACCTGCGGCATGGTTAGCAATTCCAACGGCGATACTAGCTGGGGTCTCATTTGGTGCACTCATGCAGGCATTAGCTGCGCGATTGGAGAATGAAAATATCTTCTTTGTGATTTTGGGCCGTTTTATTATGATGCCGTTGTTTTTATTCTCTGGAACCTTTTTTCCCCTTACGTCAATGCCTTTCTTCTTGCAGTGGATCGGTTGGATTTCACCTTTGTGGCATGCAACTGAACTTGGGCGATATTTGACGTATGGTCACGCTATTTCCCCGATGATGTTGTGGGTTCACTTCCTGCTCCTTGTAATCATGTTAATCAGCGGTCTCTATCTCTCGGCTCGCATTTTCACGAAGAGATTGGCCAAGTAGATGTTTATTCCAATGGCCGTTGCAATCGCCGAAGCCCGAATCGGTAAGAGGGGGGAGCGCTATTACTCAGGTCGTGTGCCACAACTTTTAGAGCGTGGCTTTATTGTCTTTCGATCCTCAACTTGGATGATTGTCTTATCTGGTTTCGTTGAGCCAGTTCTTTATCTGCTCTCTTTTGGATATGGAATTGGAATGCTTTTACCTACGATTGAAAGCGGTGGAGAGAGTATAAAATACGCTATTTTCATCGCACCAGCATTGCTTGCAACGAGTGCAATGAATGGCGCTATTTACGATTCAACAATGAACGTCTTCTTTAAACTAACTCATGACCGGATCTACCATGGAATGCTTGCCACTTCTATGGGGCCACTCGATGTTGCACTTGGCGAAATTGGTTGGGCACTTCTACGGGGATTTAGTTATGCATGTGCATTTATGGTTGTTGTGATTCCTCTTGGTTTAATTCCAAGTATTTGGGGGGTTCTAGCTATTCCTGCCGCTGTGTTGATTGCATTTGGATTTGCATCCTGTGGAATGGCATTAACTTCTTATATGAAATCATTTCAACAGTTAGAGATAGTAAACATGTTACTGCTTCCGATGTTCCTATTTTCTGGCTCTTTTTTCCCTTTAAGCGTTTTTCCACAGTGGCTGCAGTTCACTGCAAATCTGCTCCCACTCACGCATGCCATTAATTTAGTCCGCGGTCTGTGTTTAGGATATATAGATATAGCACTAGTCGGCCATGCAATGTATTTTGTAATTATGATTATTTGCGGACTTTTCTTTACAACTAAGCGATTAAATGCTCTTTTTATGAAATAAAAAAGAAATTCCCGCGTAAACACGCGGAGTTTCGGGGGTTGCAAAAAAAAATTGGCATGAGATACTTAGGTCTTAGTTCGAAAGGACTAAAAAACGAACCGGGAGAGTACTTCTCAAACGAGTTTCAAACGCTGAAACCTTTGCCGTACAAGCTTTACAATGATTACACAAACCAATCACAAGGAAACTTTTAGATTCGTCCCTGCAACTTCAGTCGAAATTCCACCTGAAAGAGTTGCCGCCCTTTTGAAATCTGAATGGGAGTTATTTACCAAGCAAACCGGGAAAAGTGCCGAAGAAAGTAAGCGCTCTTTTAAATCACTTCCTTTGGGAGTGACCTCGAGTTTCCAACACTGGGATCCATATCCGATCTCAATTGTTAGCGCTAAAGGGGCTTGGATGACTGACGTCGATGGTCGCAAGCTCTTGGATTTATCCATGGGTTTTGGCGCCATGCTCGCCGGTCACTTAAACCCAACGGTTGTGGAGGAAGTGAAGAGTTCTCTTGAGACAGGCATGCTCTTCGTAACCCCATCTCCAATATCTACCGATGCCGCTGAGCGTATTTGTCGCCGCTTTGTCATCGATCAAGTTCGCTTCACGAATAGCGGAACTGAATCCACAATGTATGCCGTTCGCACTGCTCGAGCAGCAACCGGCAAAAATGGGATTGTCAAAGTTGAGGGCGGCTATCACGGTAGTTACGACCCATTTGTAGTCTCAGCCAAACCACCAATTAATGTGATTGGTGATGTTAGTGATCCAATTGCGTATGTTCCGGCAGGTATAGTTCCTGGAGATGTTTACGTAGTTTCCTTCAACGATGCCGATTCACTAGAGCGCATTTTTGAAGAAAACGCCTCTAAGATCGCCTGCTTTATCATCGAACCTGTAATGGAAAACCTTGGAATTATCTTGCCAGACGTGGGTTATCTGGAGCGCGTTCGCGAACTCTGCGATGAGTACAACGTTGTTTTAATCTTCGATGAAGTTAAAACAGGATTAACCGCTGGACATCAAGGCGCAGCACAGCGCTTAGGAGTCATTCCGGATTTGATTACTCTCGCAAAATCTATCGGCGGCGGGCTTACTTTGGCCGCCTTCGGTGGCAAGAAGAAGTACATGGACTTTGTCACAAATGGCAAGATGGCACATTTTGGTACTTTCAACGGCAATCCACTTGCCATGGCAGGTGTTCGCGCCGTTGATAAAATATGTACTAAGGAAACTCTCGCAGTTGCTGAGGCATTCAACCAACAAGCGTTAGATCGCATTAATGAAATAATCGATGAGTACCAGTTGCCAGCACACACTGTTGGCTTTGGTGTTAAAGGCTGCATTACCTGGTCAACGACGCCGCTTCGCAATTACCGTGACTACAAAGCCACAGATTTTGCGATTGCCGAGTTGTCATGGCTTTTCTCGCTGAATCGCGGAATCATTACGCCTCCAGGCCTAGATGAGCAGTGGTTAATCTCCTTAGCGCATGGACAAAATGAGGTAGATCTTCTCGTTGAAGACTTCCGTTTGTTTGCTCAAACCTTGCGCGCCTAGCCTCTCCCACCAAGCCATCTGTAAGCCACCGGCCTCAGGTGGCTTTGTGCTGCCTAAGGATTAGGTACTTGACAGCAATGCCAAAGTGATGTCATAATGACACCATGAAGATGTCAAAGTTTATAGAGCTCTTATCGAGTGATATTAAGGCCCTGGGTAAGCTCGGTGGCCAAGAACTAGATTCAGCGGTTTCACGCTTAATTCCTACACTTGCACCGGTTTTACGCACTCGTTTATTAGAGGCTCTTACTGAAATCGCAGAAGAGCTCAGCGAGCAACTCCCCGGTGCCCATTTAGAGGCTCGGGTTCAAGGCGATGAAATCGAGCTCATATACGTCGAAGATAGCTCCACAGTCAGGGAGAACCCAGCCGACCTAAATGCCCGAATCACCTTAAGGCTTCCTGAGGATTTGAAATCTCGAATTGAAAGTGCGGCCACGAATGAGGGCATCTCTTTGAATTCATGGCTACTCAAGGCAAGTGACCGCAACAGCCTCTCCATCACTATCGGGAAACGACAATTAAGAGGAAAGGGAAAGAGCTAATGAAATTCCAAAAAGAGATTTTTACGGCAAGAGAAGAGAGTTTCGAGATTGAGAACCCCGAAGTTTTTCTCGAAGGTATTTCAAGCGAGATTACAATTAACGAGTCACACGATGGTCTGTGTCACGTCAAGATCCTTGCCAATTCAAAGAAAGCTTTAGAAGAGGCCGAGTTTGTTGAGATTAGCGCAGAGGTGGGCGAGTTGAATGTGCGCTTCCATAAAAAGGGACGTAGATTTTTAGGTATCAGTGAGGACTTATTAAAAGGCCTCTCGGCCGAAATAGCGCTTCCCCGTAGCTCTAAAGTCAGCATCAAAACAGTTACCGGTGATGTCGAAGTTAATCAAACTCTTGAAAGTCTACAGATTAAGTCTGTAACAGGTGACGTCGAGATTAGTCATAACCCTGCGACTATATGCATTGTCAAAACGGTATCAGGTTCTATTGCGACACACACTTTTTCAGCCTGCGATTACACATTAAAGAGTATTAGTGGTGACATAAAAGTTCATGTTGCTCCGGATTTAGAGGTTGACGTTGATGGAAACTCAGTAAGTGGTGACTTGAACTCTGAGATTTCACTTGATGGTTCTAATGACTTATCAACGGGCAGCAGCAAAGTAGTAAGAATAAAAACCTCCACAATAAGTGGCAATTTTAATCTAGCAAGAAATTAACCAGGAGAGGAAATAAGCAAAATGAAAAATAACAAATACAATGGATGTCTGCATAAGAGCTCACGATCAAATTCAAAGTCTGATCAACCAAATATGAGTAGCACTGATCTTCAATACTTATATGGCCTTGGACGAATTATTTAATTTAAATACGCCTTACTTACGATCGCTTTAGAGCTTTGAGAAGCAAGATGCCTATTAGTTTCTTTATGAAAATCAGAAGTTGTTGTGGTGAATTAACTTTTTTACCTTCACGTTTTAAAAAGTTTATGAACCGCGCACGTCTAAATTTACTTCCACTATGTATTTCAATGAAGCTCTCGTGGGTTAGCCATAAAACCCCCCACGTAGCTGAAAGATTCTGGTAAATCGATCCTGGTGTTGAGATTGAGCGAGCTAAAGCAGGCTGAAAGAGCGCAAATGCCCTTCTATCCGCTTTGGTCGCTAAACCGACCATTCCGTACTCTGTGGCAAGTAGGTAGTCGCACAATTGTTTCCCGTCGAAATCGCCATCGAAATCCCCTTCAATAAAGAGATGAAATGGGATTGGTGCATTAGAAAATCGAGATAAAATATTAGCAATCTCTAGATTTTCTTCGCCTACTTCTTCGAAAGTGACGTTACTTTCACTCTTTAACCAGCTTAATATTTCGCGTAAATCTGCGTGCTTATCACTCACAGGTGAGTAACGTTTCTTTAATTGGCTCCAACTACCAAGCAAAATGAAGTTAGCTTGGGTTCCTGGAAGTGAAGTTAAACGTGAACAAATACCCTTTAATTGCTGCAAATTGCAGGTTCTTACGTCAATAATCGCCTCGTATGTTGGGATCACCCACGAATTAGTGGCACGCGAACGAGTTTTCTTCATCTCCGGAATATATTGGGCTAGCGACGGTTGATTGTGTCGGTCAATCAAATCCTTATTTGATTCAACAGTGCTGTAACCCAAGTGCCAGGAGAGAGCTGATCGTTCGGGAACAATACGGATACCCTCCATAAATAGGCGCCAACCCAATTCCGTATCTTCACCTGTCACTAAATTTCGCCTATAACCCCCAAGTTTTTTCCAGAGTGCGCTTTTAATTGAAAAAGTTGCTCCAACAAAAGATCTATATCCCTCTAGGGCTGGGTGTAATAAATCTGACGTTCGCTCAATACGCTTTTCCCAGAGATCTTTACTCCAACTCTCTGAATGCATATCCGCAAATTTTCCGAAATTTATCATTTCAAAAGCAGCTTGTGGCGAATAATCCCACTTCTGGACAAAACGCTTCCAACCCAAAACCGCATAATCATCACTATCGTGATGCCACTTCATATGGTGCGCCAAATGCTCTTTCTCAAAAACCATATCGGCATCTACAAACCAGTAAACATCGGCTTTAATTGTTGCCGTCACATCATTGGTTGCCGCAGTTTTGCCCCAGCGGTTCTGGGTATTTCTATATCGAATTACCTTGCTCTTTTTGGGAGCAATTACGGGAATTGTTATTGGTATTTCACTGCCGTCATCGATTACATGCACACTTACTAAGTTCTTTGGGTAGGTCTGAGCGGCGAGAGATACCATGAGCAGATCGAGTTTTTCTTGACCATCTCGGCAGGCTGTAATGATTGCTACTGAGAGAGTGGGGCTTTTAACCAGAGAGAGATTTGCCGGTCTCTCAAATCTAAATATAGGTTTATCGGTCATTGTGTACCAAAAATTTTATCCTGCCAGAGACCAACTACTTGTTGATTGGCATTTTTAAGGTACTTCGAATAATTAGTGACATACGTGTGAAAAGTGAAGCTTCTCCTATATATATAGCCAGCACCAAAAGTTCGCCAAATTCTCCCACCATTTTCAGTGACACGGCCAAGTAAGTATCTATCAACAGCAGTTGTGCCGCTCCCAAACCACCCAGCCAATTCTCCAGCGGAGCGCGAAACTAAAATAGTTCCACCACAGACCCAATCACTCCAAATTTCAACTGCTTGTGTGCCTTGAACTCCAAAGCGGCGAACGGTTAAATCGAGTGGCTCTAGATAAACATAGTTCATTGCCCGTCCAACAACGTCTGCCCCTTTATCAACTATTGCATCTACTAGATCACGTAAGTGCTCTGCTCCGTAATAATCATCATCATCCATTTTGGCAACATAATCTCCAGATGTTTTATCAGCAAGGTTTGTTAAAACAAATCCAAGAGTTGCCGTCTTGGTAAATTTTTCGACTTTTACTTTTACGCCTCGTTTGTTTAATTCACTTATTAATAATTTGTGTCTCGCATTCAATTGGATCCCGTGCAGACCAATCGCTAATTCAAAGTTTTTCAAGGTTTGTAACTTAATTTGGGAAAGTATAGAGGTTAGATCATCTGATCTAACCGTAGAAAGCACGACAGATACCGTTGGATATTTTTTCATTTTTTTACGGCGAGATAAACGAAGTTCTAAAATCGCTTGAATTTCCTGAGAAAATGTTGTTGAGCGATCCAACGAGTTATTCTCACCTGAATACATTTGGCTAGATTACCAATAATGCATGCAAAGGTGTTCGTCTCATGAAGATTGGGCCAATCCTGCTAAGATTTTGACATGTCTCAAGGAGTTTCTTCCCCCAAGAAAAACAATCAAAGCCTCACGACCCTAAAAAAGCTTCTTTTGAATTGTAAGGCTCTGCCTAAGTCCGGGATTTATTTCGTAAAAGAGCGGTTCGGTAAGGTAAAACCAGTGAAATCAAAGCTGGTCTTAGTTATCTCTTTCCCGCGCTCAGGTACGCATGCTTTGGGTAGTCTGGTTTCGCAGGAAAATATTGGGTTTAGGTACCACGGAGAGTTCTTTGCATTTAATCATTGGAGTTCAGTGATTGAACGACTCAATCGTTACTACCCATTTTTCTCCTTTCGATTTTATTTGAATTTTAAGACTCAAAGGCAAAAATGGCGTACGTACCGATTTGAGTCATCTACCTTATGTGCAACTAGGACAATAAGGGCAATGAAGAAAATTCATGGAATTCATATTATTAAGGTTTTCCCTACACACCTTTCGGACCCGGTTTTAGAGTCGATAATTGCCGAGCACAATCCTCATATTATTTTCTTACGCCGAAATCATCTTGATCGCTTTGTTTCGCATAAAAAAGCTAATAAAACGGGTAAGTGGCACACAGCTTCTACCGAAGGCGTGGAAATCGATATTGATGAAACTGAACTTAGTAAATTCATTAATGAATATGAAAAATTTTACAGTAGGTACGTTCACTTTGCTAATGCCCATCAGTGTGCAATATTGGATGTTGACTATGAAATGTTACAGGATACAAAAACCATTGAGTCGATACAGCATTTCTCGGCATGGGAAGGCTTTACAGATTTTAACAAGTTAGCAAAAATTCCGACAACGGCTAAACAAGACTCTTCTCGTACAGTTCAGGATAAGTATTTGGCGAACCGTGGGAAAAAGATTTCGGATTTTGATTTTGAGAAGATTGAAGTTATTTGATGCGCATAGAAAATCAAATATTAAAAGAGTTAGAAAATGAGTCTATCGAAATATTCCGAGAGGCGGCAGTCTCTTTTCGTAAACCTGTGATGATGTACTCCATTGGTAAGGACTCTTCGGTGCTGTTGCACTTAGCAAGAAAAGCATTTTTCCCTTCTCCAGTACCATTTCCTTTGCTACACATTGACACAACGTGGAAATTCAAGGAGATGATTGAGTTCCGTGATCGTATCGTCGCTCAAACAAACTCTCAGCTCATCGTCTATACCAATGAGGAAGGCGTCGCAGCTGGAGTAAATCCCTTCACCTTAAACGCCTCTGAATACACGAGAATTATGAAGACCGTGGCGCTAAAGGCGGCTTTGGATCTTCATGGTTTCGATGCCGCAATTGGTGGTTCACGTCGAGATGAGGAAAAGAGCAGAGCTAAGGAACGAATTTTTAGCGTGCGAGATCCAGGCCACAGATGGAATCCGCGTGAGCAGCGTCCTGAACTGTGGCGAACCTACAATACGCGATTGTTGCCTGAACAAACGATGCGTGTCTTTCCTATCTCAGATTGGACTGAGACTGATATTTGGCGCTACATCTATCAGGAAAATATCGAAGTTAATCCCCTTTATTTTTCAAAAGAGAGACCAATGGTTCAGCGCGGTGACCAATTAATTATGGTCGATGATGAACGTTTCCCATTGGTTAATAATGAAACCCCGGTTATGAAAAGAGTTCGTTTTAGAACTTTGGGTTGTTACCCATTGACTGCAGCTGTCGAATCAGATGCGCTAACAATTGAGGATGTTGTTGAAGAAGTCTTACATGTAAAACTCAGTGAGAGAGCAACGCGACTCATCGATGGCGACAAGGAGGATTCTATGGAAAAGAAGAAGACGGAAGGTTACTTCTGATGACTACCTCTGTTATACGCCTACTGACTTGTGGCAGTGTTGATGATGGAAAGAGCACTTTAATCGGCCGCCTTCTTGTTGAAACCGATAGCGTTCCACATGACACGGTTGGCGCAGCGAGAAAAGTACGCAGGACTGGATCCACAATTCCAGCTGGGGAAATTGACTTTAGTTTGTTGACAGATGGTTTAGAGGCAGAGCGCGAGCAGGGAATAACTATCGATGTCGCGTACCGCTCCATGTCGCTTCTGAACGGTAAACGGCTAATTATTGCCGATGCTCCTGGCCACGAGCAGTACACCCGAAACATGGTTGTAGCCGCATCAAGGGCAGATATTGCGCTCGTTTTAATTGATGCAACTAAAGGTGTACGAACTCAAACTCTTCGCCACTTAACAATCTGCTCATTGATGGGTGTCAACCGCATAATAATCTCTATCAATAAATTAGATGCCCTAAATTATTCACAAAAGATTTTCGATGAAATATCACAGGCAATAACAGCTGCCACTAATCGTTTACAACTATCCGATGTGCACATTGTGCCTATCAGCGCATTAGCTGGCGACAACGTGGTATTCCCAGGTGAGAATATGCCGTGGTATGTCGGTCCAACTCTGCAAGATGCTATCCAGAGCTGGATCGCTCCTAAGGATTTAGAGATAGATGGCTTAATGAGGATTCAAATGATCTCTAGAGCTGAGAATTTTCGTGGGGTAGCAGGGACCGTGCGAGCCGGCTCATTTAGCGCCGGAGATGAGATTGTCATTTACCCAAGCAATCAGAGGGCAAAAATTGCAAGAATCGCAACCTTTACTGGAGATGTTGAGAAGGCTGTGGAAGATGATGCAATCACTTTTGTCTTGGAGCCAGAAGTTGATGCGACACGCGGAGATATAGTCGCTAAGAACCCTGCGGATTTAATCCCATCAGATCGATTTGCCGCACACGTTGTGTGGTTAAATGAAGACCCACTCATTCACAGCCGTTCATATTTAATGGTTTCTGGACCAACTACTTCTCCGGCAATAATCACAAAGATTAAACATAAAGTCGATGTGAATAGCGGAGAGCATATTTCATCTGATGCTTTAAAAATGAATGAAATTGGTTTAGTTGAAATTGCAACTGACTTTCCAATGGTTATGCAGCCTTATAACCAGTCACGAGAGTTCGGAAACTTCATACTCATAGATCGTCTAACTCTTAAAACAGTTGGTGCAGGAATGATTCTACACTCACTGCGCCGTGCCTCCAACGTCGTCCTTCAAGATTATGAAATTACAAAAACTATTAGGTCGGCGCAAAAGAATCAAAAATCTCGAACCGTCTGGCTCACTGGCCTATCTGGTTCAGGTAAATCCACCATTGCAAACGCGCTTGAAAAGAGATTGCTTGCCCAAGGAGCTCACGCATACGTCCTGGATGGCGACAATCTACGGTTAGGTATAAATATGGATCTTGGTTTCACGCCTGAGGATCGCGCTGAAAATGTACGTAGAACCTCTGAAGTTGCAAAATTGATGGTTGATGCAGGGTTAATCGTTATTACGGCGCTCATAAGTCCATTTGAGGTTGATCGCCAACGGGCGAAATCAATTTTTCAAGATGGTGAATTCCTTGAAGTATTTGTTGACACACCGGTCGAAATTTGTCGAACACGCGATCCAAAGGGATTATATAAAAAGTCGGCGGCAGGCCAAATCCCTAATTTCACTGGAGTTGGACAGGATTACGAGCGCCCGGCTCATCCAAATTTGATTCTAGATGGAACAAAACTGGTTAACGAAAACGTCGATCTCATTATGAAGGAGCTCTTGTGAATTGGATAGCTTTTGCCTTTATCGGAGCTTTCGCTCAGTTAATTGATGGGGCGCTGGGAATGGGCTTTGGGTTAACTAGTTCAACTCTTCTGGTGACTATGGGTGCCGGTGCTGCAGTTGCATCTGCGGCTGTGCATGCGGCAGAGATGGGAACAACACTTGCCTCCGGCGTCTCTCACTGGCACGCCGAAAATATTGATAAACGAATTCTTATTCGACTCGCAATTCCTGGTGGAATTGGCGCATTCTTAGGTGCAACTTTCCTCTCATTCATTGATCTATCCACATCAAAGATATTTATCTCGACCCTCTTGTTATTTCTCGGCTTTCTACTCTTATATCGAAATGTCGTAAAAGAAGAGTCTCAGGTCAATATGATCGAAATTAAGAATCCAAATTTCTTAACTTTCTTAGGTTTTTCGGGTGGTTTTGTAGATGCTTCAGGTGGTGGTGGTTGGGGGCCATTGGTCACTCCAACTCTCATTTCAACAACTGCAACACAGCCGCGAAAAGTAATTGGCACCGTTAGTGCCGCTGAGTTTGTCGTAGCCGTATCTGCAAGTATCGGATTCCTTGTTAATTTCAATCGAATTGATCTCGACTGGTCCACCGTCGGAGGATTGGCACTTGGAGGAACTCTTGCCGCGCCGATTGCTGCTCGCTTAGTAGGCAGGCTTCCCGCACGTCAACTCGGAATTTTAATAGCTATAGCAATCATCCTTCTCAATGGAATCAGAATTATTCAGGCATAGATTTTCTTTCTTATCATTGAAAAATTCTTTAAGAACTGTAGACCAAACGCTCCTGCGGTTGACCTGTAACTTTACTGATCAATTCGAAATCTTTATCTACATGCAAAATTGTAAGTCCGCATTTTTCGGCAGTTGCCGCCAATAATAAATCAGGGATTAAGGGCGCACGATGTTTTCCTACTCGCGCGAGTTCACGTAATACCTCCCACGCACGCTCTTCTATTGCAGGTGATAGCAGTTCAATTGGCATTGTGGAAATTGGCGGGTTATTGATGGATGCGACAAGCTCCTTTGAAGATCTAGCTGAGTAGCCAATCTCTAATCGAGTAATTGAGGAGAGATGGACAACTCCAGCAGTTATTCGTAAAGCCCACAGTTTGGCATCGGGGGAAGAACCCAGACGTACAAGCGCCGATTTATCAATGAGCCATCCTGTTACCGCCATGCTCCATCCATAATCTCCTCATTAGCTAAATCGGGTAATAACGCAATGAGGTTTTTAAGATGCTGTTCAGTCACCGATTCAATGGAAGAAGCACTTATTTGCGTCAATGTTCGTCGGACATATTCAGCACGTGAAATTCCCAGATTAGCCGCCTTTATATCGAGATCCTGCAAAACCTCAAGGCTGAGGTTGCGAATCAATAAATCGGCCATATTGCCCCCTAAGTGATATCATATGATATCACTTAGGGGGCAGAAAAGCCCCCGGTGTGAATGGCACCGAGGGCTTAACGTCTGATCCTGTAATCCTTCGCCTGATTCTTGATGAATGAAGTTCGCCTTTACTGTCTTCGATCAGGTTGGGCATCTCAGTTACTTCACCATCTGGCGTATTGAGGTTCCAAATATTCTTAGATTAAGTTGAAAATGTGCGAATAATTCCCAATATGGCTGGACCTAGAATAATAATTAGAACACATGGTAAAAAAAATAACATGATTGGTGCCAAAATTTTCAACGGCACTTTCTGGCCTTGCTCTCGCGCTGACTCTCGGCGGGCCGCACGCATTTCCTTCGACTGTTCTTCTAGAACACTCGATACCGGAATACCAAACCTATCAACTTGAACCATAGCGCCTACAAATCTTTGAACGTGTATTTCATTAGTTCTTTGCGCCATTGCATTTAATGCGTCAGTGCGTGACTGACCTAGTTGCACTTCTTTGGTAACGCGCGAAAACTCATCAGCCACTGGCCCTGACTGTGTTTCAGCCACCTTAGTAAGGGCAGCCGGAAATGCTAATCCGGCACTGACGCACATTAAGAGCATATCAATTGCATCAGGTAACGATTGGGCGATGAGTTCCTTACGCTTTAAAACTCTGTTTTGCAAAAGAATATCCGGCATAAAAAACCCCAAAGAAATCAAAAAAAGGCTAAGGGGTAAAACACTAAAGCTCTGACTCTTGGTCAGTAGATAGAAATATGAAATAATTAAGGCAAAAAATGAAAAAACAAGTTTTCGCTTAATTAAAGTAAAGTAATGGCTAGATTCCCAATCGCCCGCGCTACTCAACAGATTTTCCAGTTTTGTCTTATACTCTCGCCAAATAATCCGTTTGCCGATCTCCTCCAAATTTGGCAAAAAATACCCGAAAACAAAAAAAGCCAAAACTAACGGGATGGCTGAGGTCGTTTTAAATAAGAGAAGTAAGAAACTAATTCCGAAGCCCACCAATGAGAAAGCCAATTTACGGCGGACTAAGGAAGTGAAACCCTCGCTTCCAATAACACCTGAATTGGTAATCAAAGTTTGGAGTCGATTCTTATACTGGTCCCTAATAATTCGGTTACCATAGTTTTCAAATAGCTTTATGGCTGTTGAAATTTGTACAGGAGGTTTTTGTATCCTTCGTGGCTTATCGCCCACCACATAAGCATTAATCAGGTACTTACGCCGTATCCTCAAACGTGTTGCCGAAAAATTTTTTGAAAAATACGTAAGCCCCCAGTACACCACAGTAAATGAGGCGACAGCGACAACAAAACTGACTAGGAAGCTCTGCAGTCTCATTATATTTTTATCTCTATAATCTTCTTAATCCACAGCCAACCAATTGATAAAGCTAATGCTATTACTCCCAAAAGTAGAAGACCAACCGCCTCTGTCCAGAAAATTCTCACGTACTCTCTTTTTGTTAGAAATAGAAAACTAAATATTCCAATAGGTAATGCCATCAATATATATGCTGAAAGTTTTCCCTCAGCTGAGAGAGTACGAACTTCTCGTCTAATTTCTGCTCTCTCTTTTACGGTCGTATACGTAGTCCCCAAAATAGTTGCGAGACTTCCACCAACATTTCTTTGAATTGATAAGGCAGTTACGGTCCACTTTAAATCTTCGTTATTCATTCGCACTGCAATACTCATTAAGGCATCCTCCGCCGTTGTACCCATTTGAATCTCAGAAGTGGCTCGTCGAATCTGCCGCGCTACCTCTCCCTTGTTATCCAGAGTAAAAGCCTCAAGTCCTTGTTGAAGAGTTAGCCCTGATCTCAGGGCACTTGCCACAATATTTAGTAAATCAGGGAGCTCTTCTGCAAAAAGTCGAATCTGTTTCTTATGTCTTCTCTTTACATACTTGGCAAAGAGGTATGGTGTTAAAAGTATGGCCATGATTACGGCAACAAACACATTGGAAAATATGGACCACCCTAGAAAGAATAATACAATGGAGAGTACGCAAAGAATTTTTACAACTCGCTCAAAGGATACCTCGCTGTGAATTAGTTCAAGACGAATATTTATCCACCGTACAAATCTAGGAGGGAGAGCATCAAAATTTAAATTTTTCCTAATTTTTGCAATATGTTGATTACTTACCTTTTGAATTGTATGAGTTTCAAGGGCTCCCCAACGGTTTCGGCGATTTCGCTTGTCACCTAAATTTTTACGAATGAGAAGAAGAAAGAGAAATGTGAGAAAAAACATTGAAAACGAAATTAAATATGGGATGAAACGCCAATTGGTCCCAGTGTACTCAATAGGTACCGTTACTGTCGATGGTGTGAGAGTTGGTTTTAGAATTGTAGTGAGGCTTTTCTGGTAAACCTCTATTAATTTACTCACCTCACTTAATGGATAGAAAACTCCATCACTTGAGTCAGATATTGATTGTAAGGTTTTGCCTTGCTGTGAAGTGGTTTGTAAACCTATTGAATCTACCGGTATCCCTCGAAGCGCCAATGTAGTTAGAAGATTGCCTGCACTTTCTTTACTAACCGTATCCTCCCCGTCGGTTAAGAGAATTATGCGTGACTTACCTACCTGTGGAGCGCTTTCTAAACCAAGCTTAACTGCATCAAATAAGGCCGTCTCACCTTGCACTTTTAAATTTATTACTGCTTGCAAAAGAGGTTGCCGATTTTTGGTAAGCGGAACGAGCAGAGTTGCCTTTCTACTAAAGATAATAATTCCTGCATCTACATTGGTGGGCAGAACTGTAATAATCGATGTAATTGCATTTTTAACTGCATTGATTTTGGTCCCGTTCATGGAACCACTTACATCGATCAAAAAAAATATAGAATTTTTGTTGTGCTCCACTGCATGGATGTGTGGCAGACCTGCACTCATTATAATGCCGAGAAAAAGAGAGAGGATAAAAAACCGATATTTTTTACGCATTATCGCTTTGCTTTGTGGGAGTTGAGTTAATCACAGATCTGTGACTTCCTTGATTGACTAATAAACCGGTAGACACTAACTCTCCCGGATGTGGGGATTTTGGATTTTGATTGTGTTTAAAGGTATAGAGATCCTGCATCTGAATCACGTTGGCCTCTAGACCTACTACTTCGCTTATTTGAGTAATGCGGCGCGATCCATCGCGCATGCGACTTTGTTGAACAATAATGTCAATCGATCCCACTATTTGTTGACGGATCACCTCCACTGGAAGATCCATACCGGCCATAAGTGCCATAGTTTCAATACGCATTAGTGCATCCCTAGAAGTGTTTGCGTGCACAGTTGTTAATGATCCTTCATGGCCCGTGTTCATCGCTTGCAGCATGTCTAAGGCCGCTCCGTCACGAACTTCTCCTACGACTATTCGATCTGGGCGCATTCTCAAAGCATTTCTCACTAAATCTCGAATGGTAATAATGCCTTTCCCCTCGGTATTAAGAGGGCGAGACTCAAGACGAATTACGTGTTCCTGAGGTAACTGTAATTCTGCAGCATCCTCAATTGTAATAATTCTTTCGTCTTTACCTATATAAGAGGAGAGAACATTGAGAGTGGTTGTTTTACCCGATCCAGTTCCTCCACTAATCACAATATTGTACTTTGCCTGTATGCAACTTGCCAGAAAATTCATTGCGTCGATACTTATAGTTCCAATTGCGATTAAATCTTTACTGGTAAATGGATCCTGTGAGAATTTTCTAATTGTGATTGTTGAACCATCAATTGCAATTGGTGGTACAACTGCGTTTATTCGGCTTCCATCTTGTAAGCGAGCATCAACCATTGGACTCGATTCGTCAATTCTTCTACCAACCTGACTTACAATTCTTTCGATTGTCCGGCGCAGGTGTTCCTCCGAACTAAATTTAAGTTCAGATTGCAAAATTCGACCACCTTTTTCAATAAAAATCTGATCGAATCTCTTTACCATCACTTCAGTTATCTCTGAGTTTCGGAGTAATGATTGTAATGGCCCAAGTCCCAAAATCTCATCGGTAATCTGCTGCACCAGAGTTGCTCTGTCATAACTTGTAAGAGAGCGTTCGCTAACTGAGAAAACATCAGCAATGGCTTCATATACGTGCTGTTCAAGGACTGCATCTTCAATTTGTCCAGAATAAAGCTGTTGACCGAGAGATTGTATTAGTTTTTCAAGAACCCGGTTTTTAAGATGTTGATTATCCTCCTCTTCGATAGGAAGAGTTTCTATTCTTTCTCTCAATGTTTCAATATTCGGAAAGGATTTTGCCTCAGTTGGATCTCCCGGCTGTAAGCGTTTGGAAAGGCTCATCGATTTCTCCTTAAGAAGAATTTGGGTTTCTCGACAGTTTTATTGCGGCGGAAACGGCGATCTGTGCTTCTAGCAAGGAAAATATAAGCTTTGCTCACCGGATTTTGTGGACTGTCTAGCACGATTGGAACACCCTTATTTGTTGATACTGAAACCTCCACACTAGATGGAATTTGAACTGAAAATGGTGCTCCGATCATCTCCTCTGCCTCTGCGATTCCGAGGCCGGCTCTCAAGTCACTTTTATTTAATACGTACTCAAGTTTTGATTTAGGAATACTTAATGCTTCAAGTGTGTTTTTCACCAATCTCAAATTTTTTATTGCTGGCATATCTAATGTAGTAAGTAGGAAACAGCGATCTGCCATATCGAAGACCTGTAGTATAACGTCGGTAAAGGCGGGCGGGGAATCGACAATTATGTAGTCGTAACTCTGTCTTAGCTTATCTATTAAATTCTCAGCCAATTTTGCGCTAATAAATTCTATATCCGTTGGATTGGTTGGCGCTAAAAGAATATCTAGGTTGTCTTCTTGATTAATTAGTAGTGATTGAATTCCTAATTCATCTATATTATTCTGCATACTTATTGCATCACTTATAGTTTTCTTTGGATCAATTTGCAAAGCTATAGCAACGTCGCCAAATTGAAGGTCAAAATCAAGTAGCACTACTTTCGCTTTGACGTCCGAACTTAAGGCATACGCCAAATTTATAGCCGTTGTTGTTTTCCCACACCCACCTTTTGCAGAGAAAACAATAAGGACTTTTCCCTGTGTCGTGCTCGGCCCTTCATGCGTGGAGTTCTCAATAATCTGTTGTGAAATAGTGAGTGATCGTTTACATGCTGCAACCAATGCACCAGCATCCTCGCTACTAATTACTTCCCGCAGCCCAGCCCGAAGTGCCTCTGTAAGAATACCGATCTCTATTCTCTTGCGTATGAGAATTACACCAATGTCAGGGCGTTCAAGCCTAAAATGTACGCCGATAGATCTTGCTGTATCCAATTTAATATTTGGGCCAATAATAATTAATTTTTCTTCTGGCTTCTTGGAAATCAAATCGTATAGTTCAGTGACTGAGTCCGTCACATCGACTTTTTCTCCTAAGGTGAATTGATAGCGTTGAACATCATCAGTTCCATCTGTCAATACTATGGTCACTTTATCTCAACTCCATCTGAGCGTAGAGCAAAGTAAAGATTTTCAGTTCTTGTTGCGTGTATTAGTTTTAGTGCCTGTTCAGGAGTAACTGCTACTGTAATCAATACCGATGAGGTTGCTGGGACCTGACCGGAAGTATCGGCATGAATTTGATTCCCAATAGCAAGAACTGTAATTTGGGGAAAAAGAACACTTGTGATTCTTGCCCCAGAAGTACCCTCCTTAGTTCCAAAAATTGCAATCTCTGAACCTGGTTGTAGAAAAGAGCCAACTTTTTCAGGTTCTCCAATCATCACAGTTACTGCAAGCATTCCCTGTGGGACTTTAAGAGCTGAGGTATTTGTAGCTTTTTCACCAAAATTTGGCGTGGTCACAAACTGGCCGGGATGAAGTTCATTGAGTGCTACAAGTGCTCCATTTGAATCATTGACACTTGTTATGGCAAAAGGGGGCAAAGATTGGCGCGGAACTTGCGTAATCTGAATTAACCCACTGCTAAATGCAGTGCCTAACGATGTCCCAACAGGGATGGGTTGCCCCACTATAAGAGTTGGAATTAATTCCTGCTGCGATGTAATTCTGGATTCAATACCTGCTGTGTAAACGAATATGATGGTGGCAGTCAGTACTGAAAGTAGCAATATTCCGAGTAGTTGTAGATTGCCCTTCTTTGCACTGAATATCACTTTTTTCATCTAGCAATTTCCTTTTCTCATGGAAGTAGTTGGATTGCTTGAGCTCCGATTGATGGAAAATTTGGATCTGTCGAAACATCTGCACCGGGTGCAGCTGCACGTTCAAATGTACCGTAAACACAGAAGGCCGTGCTATCGCAGTAGGAAGGCCAATAATTCGTGCTGCTCTCACATATTTCATTAGTTGGGCATGCAGGAGTTACCCCTGCTAATCCAGAGTTCTTGAATCTCAAACCCAATAGCTTGAATGCAAAGAAGCTTGCAACTTCGAATTGGTAACTTCCTTGACAGTTGACGCTTGTACTTGAACATATAACGCTTGTAACTACTGGTACGAAGAGAGTTACATTGATGAAGCTCGAAACTTGGGAATAAAAATTTAAGCCGATATCTGAACATGGCTTCTCCACCTGTAAGAGCGAGGGTTCGGAAGTCAGTAAGTCAGCCACCCTGACACTTTGCTGCGAAGTCACACCCGGACAGCCAATATTTGCTAACAAACTGAAGCCTTTTGTAGGTGAGGCATAATAAAAATTGACCCCATTTAAATCTGTAACTGTGCATCCACCAGTAACGACAGGGTCATTAGAGGAAAAGCTTTTAATAATTCTCGTCCCTCCCAATGCGTAATCGCAGATTGGAAGAGCCATTGGGAAAAAAATTGGAGCAAAACTAGATTTACCCCAGGCGCTTTGTGCACAGCCAGGAACGGTTGTACCAGCGTCATTTTGATTTAAAATATTGGAAAAAACATTCTCTATAGAAGTACCTTGCGTTGTTCTAGTTGAAGTAGTGACTCGAATATAGTTTAAATATTTAAGATCAACAGTTTTGCAGTCAAATATCGCCCCCGAATTACTAGAACATGAATTTAGTGGGGATTGCCCGCACACCTCAATTACATCTGTAAGTGAATCTGGGGAGTTAAGGTTTGCGTATTTTTGGGCAAAATCTTTAGCATCTATAGGGCTAGTACAAACCGGGCCTGAGTAGCCAGAACTAACTCCATCTATGACACCATTTCCGAGATTGGCGCACTCTCTGGCAAGTGCCAAACTTGCAGCATCTGCGGCATTTTGAATTACCCGCCTTTCTGAAAATAAAGAGCCGGTATCTGCCACGATCACAAACATTCCAATAACTAGCGAAGAAGAAACAAGAATTGCGACAATAAGAGCGATTGTTCCTGATTCGCTCTTACCCTTTATCCAACGCATCTCATAACTCCTCTTGATCGAATTGTGAAGTCATTGGCAAGTGTTGAATTTGGGGAGACAAGCGTCAATACCCCGACCGGTAGTAACCATTTGAAATTAGTCGAAACATCAACCGTAGTATTTTCATTTAAAGTAGTTGTTGAACAGGGCGTTTGGACTACAGTCAAAGCGGCTACGTTTGCAAGTTGAGATAAAACCGCAGCTCCTGGAGCACTTGAATTTACTAAATCTATGACGTTCTGAGGGGTAGGGGTTCCATTGCTATACAACGAACTCAACCTAACTCCCTCTCTGCTCGCACTCGTAATGCTTATTTGGACGAAAAAAATACGTCCAAAATCTATGAGTGAAACTATAAGTAGTAGAAGTAAGGGCAATACAAGTGCAAATTCAACTGCTGCTACGCCTTTAGTGTCAGAGAAGGTTCTTCCTTGTATTTTTAATATGTTTAACACGAAAGGAAGAACCTTTTCGAAAGCTAGAATTCAAACTTAAATACTGCAGGTATTCGTTGCGGCAGTCCAAACCCCACCAACTACTGCGCAACGTGCCCTGGCAAATAGATTTGATACACTTGTTCCAAGTAATGTAACCGCACCGATAATCACGATAGCGATCAAACCAACTATGAGCGCATATTCAACAGCAGTGACTCCACGCTCATCAGAATGTATGGATTCAACTTTAGTTTTCAATCCTTCAAGAACCTGATTGGCCGTGATAATCCCTTTAACAATAAAGCCTGTCATAATACGCACCCTCCTAAAGGCGACAAGGGGAAACTCCCAACGAATTTGGGAGTAATTCGTAATCCTTAATGGTAAGTGTATGGGTGATTGGCTGAAAATATAAGCGTTTCATTTAATTTGACTCTTAAGTGTCGCTGAGTGGTGCGATACGCTCGACTCCATGGCTAAAATTGTGATTCCTGCAACTTTCCTATTATATGTGGCTTCGTACTTAGTTACTGGCTGGTCTATCCAGTTACTATCCCTAATTGCACTAGCTACCGTAACTGTGCCTCTTGTGGTTACAGATATCAAAGAGCACAGACTGCCAAACTCGTTTACCTCTACGGGGTTCATTGCAGGTCTTGGAGTTTCAATAATTCTAGCTATAAAGGAAAGCAGTCTCGGACCAGTAATACACACTTTGAGTGTTGCCCTACTTACGGGAAGTGCTTTCTTAGTGCTTTATCTTTTCTCGCGCGGCGGAATGGGAATGGGTGATGTAAAACTCGCAATAATGCTGGGGGCATTAATTGCTCCCTTTGGTTGGCCCGTATTAGTCATGGGTTTTATTGTGGCTTTTATCTTGGGGGGAGCATGTGGGCTAATTTTATTGGTGAGCAAAAAAGCCAACAGAAAAACGCTAATTCCATTTGGCCCCTACTTGCTAATAGGAGCGTGGGTATCGATTTTTTTCGGTGCGAATAAAGCCCAGGAGATAATTAACTTGTGGTCAATAAACTCCTAAAAAAACATTTTTGTCCGAGACATCACACTGTGCGCGCGGAGGGACTCGAACCCCCAACCTTCTGATCCGAAGTCAGATGCTCTATCCGTTGAGCTACGCGCGCTGGATTGCTAAGAATACCGTGTGAAAGAAAGATCCATTGCCACACAGAAAAGGCACTACGCAAGGATGAAAACTGCGTAATGCCTCGCCTATTTAGAGTTCGCTATTTAGAAAAACCTAAACCACTCGGACTTCCGGCCGCCCAGATTATTTTCATATGATCCGGATCCATCGCTTTATCTGAGATAACTTCATAGTTTCCCCAAATGGAGTATCCGCCATCAACCCAGTACACACTTTTTTCGGCTGCAGAACCGACCCAAATAATTTTTATATGTTCGCTCCAACCAGAACCTCCGGCAACATTTCCATTCCATTCATTTGTATCCCACGCTCCGGCACAGTACTTTGGATTGTCATAACCGTTTGCTTTACATGCATCCCATGCAGCGTTCCACTTCATTACTAAGTGGTCGGAGGCGTATGTTGAATCGCCCCAAACTTTTCCATCCAAAACTTTGTCCACGCCATCGGCAGGACCTGAGAAAATTCTTGCCTTGTAGTTATATCCATTGTCATTAAAACCACCTGCGGCAGATGCCGGGGGTGAGAAGAATGATAATAAAGAAAGGCTAATAAGTGACGCTCCAGTTAATAGTCGAAATTTCATTGTCTTGCCATAGAGAAGTGACATTTATTTATCCTCCTTAAGGATATTATGAACATACCTCATTAAATTGTTAAATGGAAGGTATTTTTGCTTTGAAGTCAATTAATTTTTATATGAAAATAATTGATGCTTATCGTAAATTTTTCACTTACTTAGTGAGAGGCAGCCCTTCGAATAGCTTCAACTGCTACCGCAATATCACTAGAAGTAGTTGACCAATTACTCACTGAAACACGAAGCACGCTACGACCTTTCCATTTCGAACCAGATATCCACATTGAAGGATCATCAATTAATAGTGCGCAAATTTCATTTGTGCGAGCATCATTTTCAAATGCAAAACAGACTTGAGTAAAAGTGATGTCATTGAGTAACTCGCAGCCTTCAATTTTCGACAACTCTTTCGCCAATAACCTTGCATTTGCCACCAAGCGATCTACTAATTCAGCGATTCCACGCCGGCCAAGTGAATGTAATGCCGCCCAGACTGGAACGCCGCGAGCGCGCCGTGAAAACTCCGGCACCTTTTCCGATGGCTCCCCCATATCCCCTTCTGTCGGGATTAAATAGCTTGTATGCACTCCATACGTGCTACGTAAAACGGCGGGGTGCGCCACTATTGTTACTCCGCAGTCATAGGGAACATTCAATGTTTTATGTGCATCTGTTGCCCATGAGTCAGCTAGTTCGACTCCATCCAAAGCTGGGCGAAGAGTTGGCGAGGCTAAAGCCCACAGACCAAAGGCTCCATCGACATGAACCCAGGCGTTGTGTTTATGCGCCAGTTCAATCGCTTCGCGAAATGGATCGAATGCACCTGAGTGAAGATTTCCTGCCTGTAAACAGAGAATTGTTGGACCGCTCTCTTTCTCAAGCTCCGACTTAAGTGAGTCCACTCGAATGCGTCCTTGCGAATCAACGTCAATTTCAATCGGTTCACCTAATCCAAGATAGCGAAGAGCGCGATCGACCGTGTCATGTCTCTCCTTACCGACTAGAACACGAACGGAAGGTGCACCAAACAAACCTTTTCGATCTAAGTCCCAACCAACATCTGTTAAAACTTTTTGTCTGGCAGAAATTAATCCAGTGAAATTCGCCATCATTCCACCGGTTGGAAAGCCAACATCGGCAGTTAGTGGAAGACCCAAAATCTCTAAGAGCCATTTTGCGGCAATCTCTTCTACCGCCGCAGTGGTCGGTGTCGCAACTCTTGTTGCACCATTTTGATCCCATGTGCTCACCAACCAATCAGCCCCAAGAGCGGCTGGAAGGGTTCCTCCTATAACCCAACCAAAAAAACGACCTGACCCCATCGCCATCAAACCTGCTTCGCCAATGCTCGCAAGTTTTTCTACAACAAGCGAAGGATCTGTTGGACCTTCTGGTAAAAACGAAGTTAATGCCTCTTTTATCTCATCGGCCGTTTTGGCCGGGTTAACATCGCGGGTGGGAATCGAGTTGAGCCACTTTTGAGAATGTTTTACTGCAATATTTAGTGTCTCTTCATAGCTCTCGCCCGCTGCACTCATTGATATCCCTCTCCTGGAATCTGAGTCTGAAGGATATATCTCAGGAAAAGTTTTTTGCAACGCTTGTACCTTCGGGCTCGCTATGGTTAGAATCATTGAGCTTAGTACAACAAGTTTTTCGTCCTTGACTCACTCCCTCATAAACGGAGGTCCGATGGATCAATCCGATTCCGTCGTTCAACTGCTAGATAGCAATGGCTCATTCTCTAACGATTCACAATACATTTCAACATTGAGCGATTCAGAGTTAATTGATTTTTACCGAGACATGGTTTTAGTTCGTGCCCTCGATGAGCAAGCAACGGCGCTGCAGCGGCAAGGTGAGCTTGGCTTGTGGGCACCACTTCTTGGACAAGAGGCGGCACAAATTGGTTCCGCCCGCGCTATGAAAAAACAGGATTTTGCTTTTTCAACATATCGTGAACATGGGGTTGCGTGGTGCCGCGGAGTAGATCCAGTTGACATGCTTAGTTTTTGGCGGGGAACAAAGCATCAAGGATGGGATGCAAATCAATATCGCCTTTATGGTTACCAAATTATTATTGGAGCCCATGCATTACATGCAACTGGTTATGCCATGGGAGCTTACCTCTCTAGGAACACTGAAACCGGCGATGCGGAAAAAGATCAAGCAGTAATGGCCTACTTTGGTGATGGCGCCATGAGCGAAGGCGATGTTAATGAGGCTTTTGTATTTGCGGCTTCTTACCAAGCGCCGGTTGTATTTTTCTGTCAAAATAATCAGTGGGCAATCTCTGAACCAACAAGACGTCAAAGTCGAGTGCCCCTTGCATACCGTGCCGCAGGTTTCGGAATTCCCGGCATACGAGTAGATGGAAACGATGTCATTGCTTGCTATGAAGTTACCAAGCAGGCGTTAGATCGAGCGCGTTCAGGTCAAGGTCCGACTTTAATTGAAGCAATTACTTATCGAATGGGCGCACATACAACATCAGATGACCCCACCAAATATCAGGTTTTTAGCGACGTTGAACTGTGGAGAGATAGAGATCCAATCGAGAGATTAAAGGTCTACCTGCGCGCGAAAGGCGTTCTCAATAAAGAGTTAGAGAGTGAAATATCTGATGAAGCTGCCACATTAAGCGAAAGAATGCGCGATGAGTGTCGAAAGCTTCCAGATCCAAATCCACTATCGATGTTCAACCATGTTTATGCTGAATCCGATCTGAATATCGATGAGCAAAGGAGAGAAGTCGAAACAATTCTCTCTAGATCTCAGGATAATTAAAATGCCCCAACTCAGTATCGTTCATGCCCTCAATCAAGGTCTACATCGCGCAATGGATGCTGATTCCAAGGTACTTCTCATGGGAGAAGATATTGGCAAGCTAGGTGGTGTATTCCGCGTGACCGAAGGACTTCAAAAATCTTTTGGGGACGAGCGTGTGATTGATTCTCCATTAGCTGAATCTGGAATTGTGGGAACGGCAATTGGCTTAGCGCTCTACGGATTTCGGCCCGTTGTCGAAATTCAATTTGATGGTTTTGTCTTCCCAGCTTTTGATCAGATCGTTGTGCAGCTCGCACGAATGCGCTTTCGCTCGGCCGGTGCATTGAGCCTCCCCATCACCATAAGAATTCCTTACGGAGGTGGCATTGGCTCCGTTGAACATCACAGTGAATCTCCAGAGGGGTATTTTGCTGCAACCCCTGGTTTAAGAGTCGTTACATGTTCTAATTCAAATGACGCTTACTGGATGATCCAACAATCCATTGCTAGTGATGATCCCGTTATTTTTCTAGAACCAAAACGGCGGTATTGGCAAAAGAGTGAGGTCGACACTGATTTACATCTCAACGAAATATCGGCGTTGCATGAAGCAAGAGTTTTAAGCGATGGTTCAGATTGCACAATTATTGGTTACGGTCCGACCATTGCTACATGCTTGCAAGCTGCTCGACTTGCAGCTGAAGATGGAGTCACTCTTGAAGTTATTGATTTACGCTCTTTAAGTCCAATAGATATGCCTGTGTTAATTAAATCTGCTAATAAAACTGGTCGCGTCGTCATAGTTCATGAAGCTTCTCGCAGCGGAGGAGTTGGTGCAGAAATAGCTACACGCCTGAGCCAAGAGTGCTTTTATAAACTAGAAGCACCTGTGATGAGAGTGACAGGTTATGACGTTCCATATCCTCCAAGTCGAATAGAGGATGATTACTTACCAGATGCCGAGAGAATTCTCGACGCAGTTGAAAAGTGGATGGGTTATTAAGGTCATGGAAACTTCTGGTTCAGTTTTTGAGTTTCTACTTCCCGATGTGGGCGAAGGTTTGGAAGATGCCGAAATTGTAGGATGGAAAGTATCAGCGGGAGAAAAAATTCAGGTCAATCAACTTATTGTTGAGATCGAAACAGCAAAAGCTTTAGTCGAACTTCCAACTCCTTTCTCTGGCACGGTGCTTGAACTTCTGGTCCACGAGGGCCAAGTTGTTCATGTAGGAACGCCCATCATTCGCATCCAGTTAGATACAGAGAAGCCGTCGGTTGCACAAACCACCGAATTAAAATCTGAGCGCACCGAAATCTTGGTCGGTTCTGGACCTCGAAATGAGGAAACTTCGCACCGGAAACGTCTTACTCGAAACTATGGAATCAAAGTAGGAGCAGTTCGCTCCGATGCTCCAAAACCTCCGATACCAAAACCTTCAATACTTAGTGTGCCTGTACAACCATTAGAGGCTCCAGATTCAATAAATAGGCGGGTAATTGCATTGGCGAAACCTCCGGTGCGCAGACTTGCTAGAGATTGTGGAGTGGATTTACTCTCTTTAATAGGCAGCGGTCCCGAAGGTTCGATTACACATGAAGATGTTTTGGCCGCTGCCAACCAAATAAAAAATGGGGCTAATCTAAAAAATAAAAGCGTTAGTAATTTAAAAGAGACTCGTACCCCAATTCACGGAGTCCGGAAAGTTATGGCTGAAGCTATGGTAGCAAGTGCGTTTACCGCACCTCACGTAACCGAATTTATCACTGTAGATGTGACCAGTGCGATTGAATTGTTAGATCGACTTCGAACCTCACCTGAATTTTCCGGAATCCGACTCTCCATCTTGTCACTGCTGGCACGTGCAATGTGCATTGCAATGCCTAATACACCTGAGGTAAATAGTTTTTGGGATGCTGAATCACAAGAGGTAGTTACTAAACACTACATAAATCTCGGAGTTGCAACTGCAACCGATCGGGGATTATTAGTGCCCAACGTTAAAGACGCTGAACAATTGAGTTTTAAAAATCTTGCAAAGGCAATAGAAGAAGTTGTTGACGCTGCTCGTACAAAGAAAGCATCGTTAAGCCAGTTAACAGGTGGCACTATGTCGATTACTAATATCGGTGTCTTTGGAGTTGAAACTGGAACTCCAATCTTGCCACCTGGCGAATCGGCAATACTCTGCTTAGGTGCAATTGTCACCCGACCTTGGGTTGTGGGTTCTGAGATATTAGCACGGCAAGTTTGCACACTCTCTTTATCATTTGATCATCGCTTGGTCGATGGGGCGCAAGGTTCTAAATTTTTAACCGCTATCGCAAAATTATTACAAGATCCTTCTGCACTTATCGCGCCTTAATTAAAAACGTTTTAGTAACCCAGCCATTTTGGTGCTCTTTTTTCTTTAAATGCTCGTGGTCCTTCTTGGGCATCGGCACTTTTGTAAACCGAATCCCAAATTTCATTGGCCCGCAAGCGTCCAGTTCCAAGAGTTGATTCGATTGTATTTCGAACCATAGCTTTACCCGCAGCTACAGAAAGCGGAGCATTGGCGGCAATTTGAACTGCCATTTCTCGAGCAGTTTCCATAAGAGCCTTTGAGGCAACCACTTTATTAACCAAACCTATTTCTAGAGCCCTTGAGGCCGAAATTGGCTGGGCAGTTAAGAGAAGTTCCAGTGCGACACGAGGTGCAATTAATAAAGGTAAATGTGCTGCCCAGGGTGCGCCTCGTCCATGTCTTGCCTCTGTAATTCCAAAAGTTGCATGCTCGACTGCGATAACCAAGTCGGCCTGCTGAACTAAATAAAAACCTCCACCAAATGCCAGACCGTTTACCGCGGCAATAACTGGCTTTGGGGTCTTTAAATCGGAGATGAAATCATCCTCAGGAACTGTAAGTCGCTGATCAGACATTTCTTTTAAATCCGCCCCTGCGCTAAAAGCAATATCTCCGGCTCCAGTAATTATTAAAACTTTAGCTCTCTCATCATGAGTAAAGAGTTCAAGTGATTCTCGAATTCCGTTTCGTACCGCTGCGTTAAGGGCATTCCGAGCATCTGCTCTGTTTATTGTTATCGTCGCAATTGAATCGGAGACTTCATAAAGAAGTTGGCTATTAGAAGTCATTCGGCCTTCAAGCCAAGGTCTCGGGCAATCAAAATCTTCTGTACTTCGCTCGTCCCTTCTCCGATCTCTAAAATTTTTGAGTCTCGGTAGTGTCGTGCAACTGAGTACTCATTCATAAAACCATAGCCACCAAAGATTTGAGTTGCCTCGCGTGCATTATCCATCGCCGCTTCACTTCCAACTAGTTTGGCAATAGATGCCTGAGCTTTAAACTCTCTCCCGGAATCCATAAGAGCGGCAGCGTGATAGTAGGCCAGCCGTGCAATATGTGTTCGTGCCTGCATTTCAGCTATTTTAAATGCGATTGATTGGTGTTGGCCTATGGGTTTTCCAAAAGTTTTACGCTCCTTGGCATATTTCAGTGACTCATCAAGACAGCCTTGTGCCGCTCCCACCGATAAGGCCGCAATTGCGATGCGGCCTTCATCCAAACTCCGCAGGAAATTGGCATATCCCCGTCCACGCTCTCCTAAGAGATTGCTGGCGGGAACTCGCACATTGTTAAATGAGAGTGGGTGGGTATCGGATGCATGCCAACCAACTTTGCTATATGAGGGTTCAACGGTAAAACCTGGCGTTCCATTTGGCACGATTATCGTGCTGATCTCCTTTGATCCATCGTTCTTTACGCCAGTAACACATGCAACGATCACTAATGATGTAATCGATGTGCCTGAGTTGGTGATGAACGTCTTAGCTCCATCGATTACCCACTCATTGTTTTCCAACCTTGCCGTTGTACGCAGACCACTCGCATCGCTTCCAGAGTCGGATTCGGTAAGCCCGAATGCACCCAGTGATTGGCCGCTAATGAGTGGTTTTAAATACTTTTCTTTCTGCTCCTCGGTTCCCATCCGATAAATTGGCATAGCGCCGAGACCAACTGCAGCATCCAGTGTGATGGCAACGCTCTGGTCAATCCTTGCTAACTCTTCAATTGCAAGGCACAGCGATAGATAATCACCACCCATTCCTCCGATTTCTTCTGGAAATGGCAGTGCGAACAGACCCATCTCCGCCATTCCTTTTACGATTTCATAAGGGAAGGACTGTTCTTGGTCATGAAGTGCGGCTACAGGTGCAACAACTTCATTGGCAAAGGCTCGCACTGTTTCTGCGAGTAATTGATGCTCCGACGATAACTGCTTAAGGACTGAATCCATTATTTCTCCACCAATCTACTGTTACCAACTAGGGCTATTGCACTCTTAGATCTAATCTTTAATCCACTTTTTTCACTCAGCCACTTACTTGTCGCTAATAACTCGTCGAAATTAATTCCAGTCGAAATCCCAAGTCCATGTAGTTGCCATACAAGATCTTCAGTGGCCAAGTTTCCCGTGGCACTCTTAGCAAATGGGCATCCACCAAGCCCACCGATTGAAGAGTCGATGGTTGTGATTCCCTCCAACATCGCCGTTAACGTGTTAGATAGCGCCTGGCCATAAGTATCGTGAAAATGGACGGCAAGGAGCGAGCGCGAAATTCCGCGAGAATCCAAAGCATTTATTAGATCTATAACCTCACCCGGTGTCGCGGTGCCGATGGTATCGCCAAGTGAAATCTCCGCTACTCCATCTGCAAGTAATCTCTCTGCAACGTCGACTACTTTCCCGGCTGCGACTGTGCCTTCCCATGGATCGCGAAAGCACATTGATATGTATCCACGAACGCGAAGTCCAGCTTCAACAGCTGTTTTAATAACATGGCTGTATATTTCAAGTGAACCTGCGACACTGTTATTCAAATTCGCTTTCGCAAAAGATTCGGTGGCACTGGCAAAAATGGCTACTTCACGCAGACCTGTGTGTAGTGCACGATCTAGCCCGCGTTGATTTGGAACTAAAGCGCTCATGCGATGAGAAGATAACAATGGAGTTAACTGCGTTAGAAGTTCGTCGGCATCGGCTAGCGCCGGCACAGTGTCAGGTCGAACAAAACTTGCCACCTCAATCGCTGGAATACCTGAGTTAATTAAACGTCTTATTAACTCTGCCTTCGTGTCAGTCGCTAGAGTCAGAGCTTCATTTTGCAGACCATCTCGCGGTCCCACTTCATAAACAGTGACGGCCTTAGGTAAGCCACTTCGATCAAACATCTCCAACCACCTCTACTAATACCTGTCCCACACGCACTTTAGACCCACTGGAGACATTGCATTTAATAACGTGTCCTGGACGCTTTGCACGCACTATATGCTCCATTTTCATTGCTTCTATGACGACTAGTGGGTCACCGATTTTCACCAGATCTCCTTGTGAGACATTGATGGCGATAACCATCCCCGGCATTGGACTGACGATCCCTTCACTCAACGAATCACTCAAGCCTCTTCTCTCATTGACCTGTTTTATTAGCCAAGTACCAAAAGATCGATGGTGAATCCAGTAACCGGCATCATCGAGATATGAATCGACCTCTACCGTTGAGCTACTCGCGACTGCAACCCCATAGCGCACCCCATCGATATAGGCAGAAATCGTCGAGGTTGGCGAGCCGTGAATCCGCCATCCATCCGAGCGCCAAGACCCATGTACTGATGCCGACGTTGCAATTGCTGAGTACGCCGCCAAGATCTCGACCGGCGGATTCATTCGCTTGAACTCATGTGACTCGAGATAATTTGTGTTGTATTGAAAATCTTTAATCTCTGCGCGATTCAATAGCTCGATCAGAAAGTCAATGTTGGTTGTTACGCCTAACACAACAGTTTTTGACAGAGCATTGTGTAACTTGTTTAAAGCAGATATTCGATCATCACCCCGGCATGCGATTTTAGCCAGCATCGGATCAAATGAAGATGAAACTACCGTTCCTTTAATGATTGCAGAGTCGATAATTGCGCCAGATGTATCAGGAGTTTTATACACTCCAATAATTCCACCAGTTGGAAGAAAGCCGTTGTAAGCATCTTCGGCATAAATGCGTGCTTCTATGGCGTGCCCTTGTAAAACTCTTTGTGGAATTACATCTTTTAATTTCTCACCTGCGGCAATACGTAGTTGGCACTCGACTAAATCTAAACCTGTAATCAATTCAGTAACTCGATGCTCGACTTGCAGCCGAGTATTCATCTCCATAAAGTAGAAAACCTCGGGTGAATCCGCATCGACAAGAAATTCAATCGTACCTAAATTCTGATATCCAATCGCAGAGGTCAGCGCTAACGCAGCTTCACTCATTGTTTTACGGCTCTCGTTTGACATGTTTGGTGCTGGTGCCTCTTCTATTACTTTTTGATGGCGTCGTTGTAGTGAACACTCACGCTCACCTAAGTGCATACAGTTTCCGTGGTTATCGGCAACAACTTGAAACTCAATATGACGCGCATTCACTATGTATTTCTCTACGAGTAGATTGTCGTCACCGAATGCACTCTTCGCCTCACGACGGGCGATTGGAAGTACTCCCCGTAACTCATCAATATTCCTTGCAACGTGTAGCCCTTTGCCACCGCCACCGGCTGCAGGTTTTACAAGCAGAGGGAAAGCTAAATTACTGCAGGCCTCGAGCAACTCTTCATTTCCCATTCCTGAACTTCCTGCACCTGGCACAACTGGAACTCCTGCGCTGATCGCGTAATGTCGAGCGGAAATCTTCTCGCCCATCGCTTCCATAGCAAAGGCAGGTGGGCCGATGAATACCAAATTGGCATCAATACACGCTTGTGCAAATCCTGCATTTTCAGCCAAAAATCCATACCCGGGATGTATCGCCTCTGCGCCACTTTGCAACGCCGCTGTAATTATCGCCTCAATATTTAAATAACCACTTCCCTGTAAATCATCAAGTAAGTAGCTATGTGAAATTCGTTGTACATGAAGAGAGTTCCAATCGTCGGGTACAAAAACTCCAACTGATTCAATTCCAAGTTTCTCCAATGTAGAATGAATTCGAAGTGCAACTTCTCCTCGGTTGGCAATGAGAACTTTTGAAAACACCATTACATCCGAAAAATTCCGAAAGAGGTCTCAGGTAAAGGCGAAAGCCCAGAGATTGAAAGCGCTAAGGACAAAACACGACGAGTATCTTGAGGATGAATTATTCCATCATCCCAGATTCGTGCAGTTGAGAAATAAGCACTTCCCTCGCTCTCATATTTATCGCGAATTGGCGCTTTGAACTCCTCAATATCTTCCGTACTCCACTCCTGACCACGAGCGGCTAGTTGATCGCCCTTCACTGTCGCTAAAACCGAAGCGGCCTGCTCTCCACCCATAACCGAGATGCGAGCGTTCGGCCACATCCAGAGAAAACGAGGATCATATGCTCGACCGCACATCGAATAATTTCCAGCGCCAAATGAGCCACCGATAATTACTGTGAACTTCGGTACTCGCGCACAGGCCACTGCATTGACCATCTTGGCGCCGTGTTTGGCAATTCCGCCAGTTTCATATTCGCGGCCAACCATAAAACCTGAAATATTTTGTAGAAATACCAGCGGAATTTTTCGCTGATCACAGATTTCAATAAAGTGCGCACCTTTCTGCGCAGATTCACTAAAGAGAACGCCGTTGTTGGCAATAATTCCCACTTGGTACCCATCAATATGAGCAAACCCGGTCACCAGAGTTTCACCGAATTCGGCTTTGAATTCTAAGAAACGGCTTCCATCAACGATTCTGGCGATGACTTCACGGATGTCATATGTTGTTCGCGTATCGGTTGGGACAATTCCAAGAATCTCTTCCCCGTCGTATAAAGGTTGTTCAATTTCTTCATCGGGTATCAACCAACTCGCACTCTTAGGTACGGTAGAAATGATTGAGCGAACCGTCATTAAGGCTTGTCCCTCACTCTCTGCCAGGTGATCTGTTACCCCTGAAACACGTGAGTGCATAGCACCTCCGCCTAAATCTTCAGCACTAACTTCTTCCCCCGTTGCCGCTTTAACTAACGGTGGACCTGCAAGAAATATATGGCCTTGGCCTGCAACGATTACATTTTCATCACTCATAGCAGGAACATAAGCACCACCCGCCGTGCATGCTCCTAGGACGGCAGAAATTTGTGGAATTCCTGCCGCGCTAAGACGTGCTTGATTAAAAAATATTCGGCCGAAGTGATCGCGATCTGGAAAGACTTCATGTTGCATCGGTAAAAATGCTCCACCCGAATCAACCAAATATATACAGGGCAATCTATTTACGAAGGCGATTTCTTGAGCACGCAGATGTTTTTTCACGGTCATTGGATAATAGGTTCCACCTTTAACTGTTGCATCATTGGCAATGATCATCACCGCTCGCCCGCTCACCATTCCAATGCCAGTTATTAAACCCGCACCAGGTGCTTCATTGTCATACATTCCATGAGCTGCAAGCGGTGAAAGTTCTAGAAAAGGTGAACCTGGATCAAGCAGTTGATTAACTCGATCGCGAGGAAGAAGTTTTCCCCGCGCTTCATGGCGAATGCGAACCTCCTCCGGACCGCCGAATGCCGCTTTTGCCATATGCTCGGTAAATTCATTGATCAACGTTTGAAATGCCGCACTCTTTTCGTGGAAACCAGAATCGTGCGTATCAATCGCGCTAACTATCCGTGGAAAACTCATACGCCTCCGCCGTTGTAAGGCTTTCTAATATTAATAGGATAGCGGTTTTCTTGCTGTAAATGGAGGGCTTTAGCCCTCAGTTTTAAGTAGGGTGAAACTCCTAGCTCTTAAAACTACACTCTTGGCAAATTTTTGAAGTGGGATTACCTTTATGGGTGTCCAGTTCATTGAATTAACGAGGGAGAGATATGGACGAGAATTCGCAAGTAACTGCGTCAATTATTAGAGATTTCAATAATGCTTTTAATAATCATGACATCGATGCCGTTATGGCCTTAATGACAGATGATTGTATTTTTGAAAATACTTTTCCAGCACCAGACGGAACGCGACATGTAGGTCAGACTCAAGTTCGATTGGAGCTAGGTAGCTTTCTAAAGAGTTCACCCTTGGCTGTATTCGAAGAGGAGGAGTTGATTGCCTGCGAAAACCGATGTGTAGTTCGTTGGAGGTACTCATGGGGAGAAGGTCACGTTAGAGGAGTTGATGTGATGCGCGTACAGGGAGGGAAAGTGAGCGAAAAACTCTCGTACGTTAAAGGTTAAGTACTTGGTTTACTCTGAATTTGATCAAGTTTTCTAGAAAAGGCTTTCTACTTTGTTGAATCAACACCTAAACACTCGATTGAAAACACCGATTCAAAAGATTTAGTAGTCCCGAGAGTTGAACTATAAAATCGGAGACTAGTTAAGCGTGTTGACCAATCGATTAAAAACGCGTGGCAGTACTTGTGCAGCAGGAACTATTACTGGTCGAACCATTCGGTTAGAAGATGCCCACAGCAATCCATTCGTAAGCCAGCGATACGAACGGGTGATTCTTTGCCACTCGGCTTCATATCCACTTGTGTCATCGGCTACTACCGCACTTACCGCAGCTTGAGCTTCAGCGAAACCCACTTGCAATCCTTCCCCAGTAAGTGCATCGACGTAGCCCGCTGCATCTCCAACCAAAAGCACCCGACCTACTGATCTAGCACAAACACGTTGCCGAAGAGGACCAGCTCCTCGAAGTTTGCTCGCAGACTCTGCTCTTCCTAAGAGTTGTGTGAGCGCCAGAACATGCGAAACAACTTCATTAAAGTTAACTCCGTTCTTGCCAAGCACCGCAATACCAACCGTTTGGGAATTTGTCGGCGTCACATAAATTTCGGCATTCTTCACCCAGTACACCTCAACTAAATCAGACCACGGCTCGATATGAAAATGTTGTCGAAGGCCGAAACGTGAATTGGATGTGCTATCGCTAGGTATTCCTAACTTTAACTGACCCCTTACGGTCGAGTGCAATCCATCTGCACCTACTAGGTAACGACTCCGAATTCCCCCAGCTTCAACCCAAAGCTTCTCATTTACTATCGTGTCGACTTTTCCATTGATAAATTTTATTTTCTCCTGCCTTGCAAGTTCATGAAGAGATTCATGCAGTGTCGTTCGGCGCACACCTCTCCCACTGCCATGCGTAAAAAGTGCCTCTGCCTTTCGATTACCGGAAATATATCGAATGCCATGAAAATCCATCCCGGGCGGATCTATCCCAAGAGCCGTTAAGTGTCTTACTGCTTCTGGCATCAAGCCTTCGCCACAAGCTTTATCGATGTCGCCAGTACGTGGTTCAATGACCGATACTTCTAGCCCCGCCCTAGCGGCATGAATTGCGGTGACAAGCCCGACTGGACCACCGCCCACAACTAGTAAATCAATCATGAATTGCGGGGCAAAGTTGCTAGAGCTGCATTCTCGGTTCGGATACGGACAGAGAGAACAAAAAAGTTTAGTAGCGAAAATGCGAGCGCTGTTCTCCATGCAAACCCCACCATCGGCAGCGCGAAACCTTCGATGACAACGGCCACATAATTAGGGTGTTTAAACCAACGATATGGCCCGGCTTCAATCAAAGACTTGCCAGGAATAATCACAACCAAGGTATTCCAACGCTTTCCGAGCGAGAAAATGCACCACCATCTGAGTGCTTGGGAAGCAAGAGCCAAGAAGAGCATTGCCCAACTTACGAATGGAACGAGAGTAGGTCGGAAGAGCCAAACTTCTACGAGCGAACCTCCAAGTAGAAAAACATGGAGTGCAACCATATATTTGTAATGACTTCGCCCGAATTCAATTCCACCTTGATCAAAACTCCATCTCAGGTTTCGTTTCGAGATGATTAGCTCAATTACCCGTTCCAACGTCACGAGAAAAAGTAAGACCGTAAAGGCGATATATTCCATCAATATTTACCACTCCAACAAAACGAATTCGGAACAAAATCCTGGGCCCATTGCCAACATTAGTCCGAAGGTTCCCGGTGTGGGTTTCTCTACTCCATGTCCTGCCAGAATATCTCGCAGAATGTGTAAAACAGAGGCCGAAGATAAATTGCCATATTCTGCCAACGAAAGCCAAGAGATTTCGAGTTGTCCATCATGCAATTCTAAACTTTCTTCAATTGCGCGTAATACCTTTGGACCACCCGTATGGCTGACCCACTGCGAAATGTTTGACGTTGTTATTCCGTGATCTGCAAGGAACTCTCTTATCTCACCACCAATATTTTGAGCGACGATATCGCTTACTGAGGAGGTGAGAACAATGTGGAAACCATTGCCACCAATCTTCCATGCCATGGTCTCTTCTGTATCTGGATAAATCTTGCTCCTTGAGTCAATCACCCGCGGGCCCTGAATGCCCATTCGTTCTGCGCGCCGATTTCCAACCATAACCACGGCAGCGGCTCCGTCGCCAAATAAACCTGACGAGACAATATTTGCCATTGACATATCGTCGGCTTGCAAAGTGAGCGAGCAAAGTTCAACGGAGAGAAGAACTGCCACATCATCTGGATGACCAAGTAAATAGTCATGAACGCGAGCGATACCAGCTGCACCGGCCACACATCCCAATCCGAATATCGGCACTCTCTTCACGTCGGGACGGAAGCCCACAATTGAAACAAGCCGTGCCTCAAGTGATGGCGTGGCGACGCCTGTAACTGACGTCGCCATTATGTAGTCGACTTCCTCTGCGTTTATACCTGCCTCATGAAGCGCGGAATTAATAGCTTTTGCACCGAGTTCCAAAGCGATTCGAATAAAAGCATCATTTGCCTCACCAAACCCATTGAGTTCGATGTACTCGTCCGCAGGGAGTGCAAGGTTACGAAATTTGACTTCAGTGGCTTTGTGAATGCGTTCAATTAATGCAAAATCATTTCCTTGTGGCGAGACAATTTTTGCAAAGATATTTGTAATTTCATCTTGCGAATACCTGTGAGATCCCAGGACCCCATGCACTGATGCAACTACTGACATCCCACGAGTCTAGAGGGATATCAAGAAATGAGACAGTAAAAGATCTTACTTAAGAGAACCCATTACGGCGCCATCTGGAAAGGCGTCAGTATGTACCATAAGCGAATATTTGTCGGGTTGCTCGACCATATCCATCAAGATATTCGAATCTACATTCATGCAACTTTTATTCATCATATTCATATTGGCAATGTCAAACACAACAACATCCTCCTCGGAAGCAGTCACCTGAATGTGCGCTTCAGTCATTCCCGTCATACGTTTTGTCATAATCGAATAGCAAATTTCTTTGAAATTCTCATTTACCGTAAAGGTTCCGGAGGCAGAGCCATCCGCTAACCCGGTCACCATGCCATCGGTTCCCATAGGCATATTTTCACCAGAGGCATCAACTGAGAGATCATGAAAGTTTTGAGCGGAAGAAGTCGAACAGGCGGATAATACGCTAGCAAAAATTACGATAGTGATTGCTAGAATTATTTTAGTGTGCTTCATCTATTCTTCTCTCTGGTGCGACTAATTAATGCAATGGTGTCACAGTTACTAATGAAAGCCTATCTCTTTAAAGTGATACTTAATCACCTCAAGACGAGAATGAAGCATTTATTATTATTATTAAAGGTCAAACAATGTTAGAAATAAGTAGATGCACGCTCGGAATTAATTTCGTCCAGTTTTGAAGGAAGTATTTCTATTGTAATGGGAGAAGAAGTGCGGTCTAATGAGAGCAACAGAAAGTTGGTCTCATGATTACTTTAGGAATCGTACTTTTGATTTTGAGTCTAGTAACCGAAGTTTTAATTTTGAAAAGCTTGGGAATCATATTGATTTTCGTTGGGGTAATCTTTGTTTTATTGGGTAAATCTGGACGCTCAGTTGGTGGTCGCAATCACTATTGGTGAGTGCAAAGAGATTCTGCGAAGGAATGAAAATGGGTTCTGGGAAACCCTGATCTTGCTAGTTTAAAGAGTGTCTGCCGCAAAAATTCGCTCAGCATTTTGGCGCTTCGAAAATAGTCGATTAAAAAACTACTTGAGGTTCGGGAGCAAATATAAGACACTTAATTACGAGAAACTAGACGGAGGAAAACGAAATGATCAAAAGAACAATTATTCTCCTTACCGCGGCGACACTCACTATTGGATTGGCACCGGGGGCGCAAGCCAAAGAAATCACAAAACTTGCTGTCACTGCTATAGGTGCTAATCACATGGGCGGAACTGGTGCGATGAATGGTTCAGCTAAAGGCACTTTTATTCTCAACTCAAAAAAATCTACCCTCTGTGCAAACGTCAAGACTAAAGACTTAACCGACGTGAAAGCAGCTCACATCCATAAAGGTGCAAAGGGTGTAGATGGTCCACCTTTTATTACCTTCGACATATTGAAATTCAATAGCGCATCACAGAATTGTGTCACCGTTGATAAAGCACTCTTATTAAATATTTCAATGTACCCAAGCATGTATTACTTCAACGTACACACCAAGGACTATTTTGCAGGCGCTGTTCGTGGACAGTTGGGTAAGAAGAAGTAAGACATGAATATTTAAAAAGATGCACATCTACCAAATGCACACTCTCTCCTACCGATGGGATAACAAATCCTCCGACTTGAGAAGAATGTCGATAGCCAGCTTGGGTTACCGCAATTTCAAAACTAGGAGTAGGGACTTCATCCTTAGGAACTTTCAACACCCAAGTAAAGGTGTCAACATGCTCTGCAGAGTATTTGCATTGTCCAGGTATTCCCGGCAAAGAGAAGCTGTCGGTAAATTGAACCATCCATTTATCCCAGCCTCCGGTTGGTGTCGAAGTGAATTGCCCACCTGAAATCTCCAATGAGACCAACCGGAAAATTGGGTCATCATCATTGACGCTCAGAACACGAATTGTTGGCATTGCTGGCAATTCAACGCGAGGAGGCCATCTCGATAAATACAATTTTCCACCGTATTCATTGGCAGATGGGATAAAGGAAGTATTGGAGTAATTCACCTTCCATTGATTCTGGGACATATATTTCTTTGAGTACCAAGGTGAAGTCTGAATTTTCTCTGGGTTGAGTGAGTTGTATTTGAAATTAAATTTGTAGCCCTCTGAAGTTGGAATGGGGAAATCGCCCCCCTCAACCGCATAGTGAATTTAAGCAGTTGAAATCTTCACTGTATAGATTTCAGGGTAGGTGTTCTTGGTTTAATCTCGGAGCGGGTGCACGCGAAGGTGTCCTGTTCAATGCCTGGGCTTAATCAGTCAACGATGTGTCGAGAAATCACAAGAGTGGGTTGTGCGGGATTTGAACCCCAAACCTGCTAATCGGTAGAAGAATTGCGCGACAAGATCCAGCAGATATGCCGACTCTCTTTTTTACGTTTTTCGCTAAACTAGAGTTATGAACAACTCAATCTTCGTTAATCTTCCAATAGAGAAACTGAACACGTCTGTCGAATTCTTCACCGAGCTCGGCTTTACTTTTAATCCACAATTCACCAGCGAAGATTCAACGTGTATGGTCGTCGGGCAGAATATTTTTGTAATGCTTCTTGAAAAAGCAAAGTTTTCAACATTCATCGATAAACCAATAGCCGACAAGAGTACGGTCGAATCGTTAATTGCTCTCTCTTGCGAATCTACTGACCAAGTGCGCAACCTGTGTGAAAAGGCCTTCTCTCTCGGTGCGCGGAGGTATAAAGAGCCTGACGTTCATCCTTTTATGTTTGGTTGGGGCTTTGAAGATCTCGATGGACATATCTGGGAACTTTTCTGGATGAATCCAGAACATATTCAATAGAGACGAGAATCTCGCCGAATACATACTTCAAGCATCAAAAGAATTTCATGCAAGATTGAGCGACTTTTCTACGGATCAATTGCCAGTCAGGAAAAGTTCAAGGGAATCCAAGTAGCTTTCCATCCCTGCTTGTGCAAGCTTTTCTTCGCCTTCGGGTAGGGTTCCAAATTGGGAGAATTTAACCCAAGACTTTTGGTCATGGTCTTCAAAATCGAGGACAATTAGATGTGATGGAGTTTCAAAATCTTTAATTTCAAACTCATCCTTTGATTGGGTGTAATGAAGAGTGTGTTCAATCTTTTTCAACTCTTCGATCTTGAGGTATTTACCGAAGAAGTAGGCAATAAAACCGTGCTCTGGAACTTCAACACCACAGGACCAAAGGCCTCCAACTTTCAATTCGGAGGTTGTAGCGCCCTTTAGAGATTTCAAATCCGTTGGGTGATACCACTCTTCAAGTTCTTCCGCAGATGTCCAAGCTGTCCATAACTTTGAGATTGGTGCATGAACGGTGCGCTCTACTGAGTAGAGAAATGGTTGTGTCATAATTCTGAGATTACTTGGTTTCCGGCTTATAGGTCCAATCTTGACGCACCTAATTGTTCAGGTTGTCTGCCGATTTAATGTTGCCTGTTGGGGAGATTACTTAGGTTTCTGAAATAGCGGTAAGCATGCTGCGGCTAATTGATCGAGATGACTGTGGATATATCTGCAATTTTGGCAGCTTGCGTAACTCCGACGGCCTCTTCTGCATAGTTCATCGTGAGCGCCGTAACCAAACTTCGCGCCCCAGACCGGCATGGGCGCGAGAGTACTTGCGTAATGCCGCTTCTCCGTCCTTGTGCCTAAGCAAGTCGAATCTAAATTGAGCCATATTCAAGCCTACAAGAATCTCCGATTTTCGAATGATTTATGAGTAAAGTGATTTTGGGTTTCAAGCGGAGTAATACCTCCGCAAAAGTGCGCGAGAAGGGATTCGAACCCCCAACCTTCTGATCCGTAGTCAGATGCTCTATCCGTTGAGCTACTCGCGCATATTTAGTTTTATTGAACCTGCGCATCCTACCTTCTTTTCAAGCCCTTCCAAAATGTGAAAACTAAGCGTAAATAATGCACAAAGGGCACTGGAATTATCCAGTGCCCTTTGTGAATGTTACTTAATTAACCAACTTTTTTCACACGTCCATCAAGTGCTGGAACTTGTGTAACTTTGCCGGCTGCCATATCTGCCTTTAACGCATCCACAAATACATCAAGTAGTGCGCCTTTGACTTTAGCTTTTGCAGGTGAGAATACATTCAGATATCCATCTCCACCATAAATGATGAAGTCAAGGGTCGTGAGTGTGTATTCAGTACTGTCTTTTGCAATCGGCGTTCCATCATTCTTCGTGACAGTAACGATGCGAGCGCCGAGTGGCTTAGAAGCATCGAATGTGAACTTGAATCCAGAAATCTGTGGGAAACGTCCATCACCTGGATAGTTTCCACCAACACCATTTTCAAGTGCGGCCCAGAGATTTGTTCCCGTTACAACTGTTGTCGCAACTTGGTTGCCAAATGGATATACCGTAAGTGCATCTCCAAGTGTTACATCGAGTGGACCGGTACCAGTTCTGACGAGAGCGGTATTGACCGGAACATAATTCTTCGCCGGGAATGTGTCACGGATTCCGCCTCCGTTAGAGATTGCAAAATCAGTCTTGTACTTTGTACGAAGGAGATCTGCAATGTAGTTACCCATTGGGTTCTCACCAGAGCGTTCAACTGCAGGGGTACCACCTCGTGGGAATACTCCTGATACTGAACCGATTTTGACATCAAGCTTTCCAGTGAGCTGATCCTTGTATTTCTTTACAAGTGCTGCGGCCGTTGCATCCTGTGTTGTTATGGTACTAACTACTCCAGTATTAATTGTCGGTGCGGCAGACTTCAATACATGCTGAAGAGAAGATCCGACGATTTTGCCATTCCTGATGCAGATTTGGCTACGAGTATATTCAACACCTGAATTACGGACCTGACCGAGAAGAACCGGTGCCTGTCCACGAGCGGATGAAGGAATCAGAGTAGAGAAAGTTTGATGACTGTGACCACCGTAAATAGCTGCCGCTCCCTTTATTTGAGCAGAAAGGCTATTGAATAAGCCTTTGGCAACGCCGTCAGAATTCTCAGTCCATCCTTGGTGTATCACGACGATGACAATCTCAGCGCCTGCCTCTTTGGCATCTGCGATAGATTTATTGATTCCAACTACTCCCGGGTCGATTTCAATCGTTGCCTTTTTACCCGATGCGTCGATGTAATCAAGGTTTCCTGGAAATACTTGCTCAATTGTCTCTGGGGTGTTTGCTCCAACGACACCAATCTTGATTCCACCTCGGTTGATAATTGTGTAAGGCTTTGCAGCCTTTTCCCCCGACTTTAACGCGGCTAAAGATGCAGCTGGATAATTCGCCACAACCCATTGGAAATCAGATGCACCTATGATTTTTTGTAGGTGAGTAAGGCTTCGATCGTGTTCGTGGTTACCAAATGATGAGGCGTCAACCTTCATCAGATTCATAGATTCAATAGTTGGTAGCTCTTCAAATTCAGTTGAAATTGGTGGTGCAGCACCGATGTTATCTCCTGATGCCACAGTAAATGTTGCGGCAGCTACAGCTCGGTCTGCGGCAAAGTTACTCACAAACAGTGGGGCACCAAATGAGTTCCCTGTCTCTATTGCGCCGTGAAAATCACTAAACTGCAAAATCTGCACAGATCTATTACTAGGAGAAGAAACAGTTGATAATTGAGCGGCAGTAAAACTTTGCTTAGATGCTCCAGGCTTTGAAAAACCATAGGAATTGACTGCCTGAACTGTGGGAGTTCCCGCAGGTTGTCCAACAACTACAGGCATTGTTACAACTGAGTGATTCTGAGCAGGCACATAGATTGGGCATGAGCCCGCGCCGGCAGAGACAACATAACCTCGTACTTCTGGAGTTACATTTGTTGCAGGTACCCATTTAACTACTACGCCTCGAGCGCCGATGTATGAAGTGACATTTGTAGGTGCACCAGGCAGTGAATAAATCTCTGCCTGTGCAGTTGGAATGAGAAGCGCGGTTAAGAGTGCGGTGGCTGTGGCGAGTGCGCCCCAGCCTTGGAATTTGCGTGATGTGCTGGTTTGTTTCATGCCTGAATCTAATCAGAGGAAACGTAGCTTCACTAAACACGCATGTAACGAATTGGGTTCGAATCTGTGAGTTGAGTTACAAACCAGCTAACTTTAAAAGTTCGTTGCGGTCAACACTCTTAACTCGAGGTTTACCTTTTGGCTCACCAGCTGCAGTTTCTGCTTCATTAATGCGTTGCCAGCACAACTGGTCAACTACTACTTGGGTGGTTAACAACTTTTCAATGCCGATGTCATTTTTCGGTTCGCTTAAATCAGAAACAAGTAAGTCAATTACGGCCGCGGCATCTGATTTATTAGTACCGATAACCCCTGATGGTCCCCGCTTTGCCCAACCAACGACATAGATATTCTCATTTACGCGGCCATCGATATTTACAACCTTGCCATTTTCATAAGGCACGCCATTAATTGGTGCAGCTTGATAGCCAATTGCAGTAATAACTAATCCGCACTCAATAGTGACCTCGCCGGTCGGAGTCGAATACACAACGCCTTCAACTCGATCGGCGCCAAGAATCTCTTTCGGTGTGTGCTGAAATAGAAAGTGCATCGTTCGTTCGTGTCCAGACTTTTGTGAATCGGCAATTAACACCATCGCATCTAAATTACTCTTCACATCTTTTTCTGGCGCTTCACCTGCACGCACGATTGCAGCGTCAATGTCATTGCGTGCTATAACCACATTGGTGTGCTCTAGTTTTGGAAGCTCCCGAAGCTCGGGAGATGTAAAGGCTGCATGTTCTGGTCCTCGGCGAGCGCTGATGTAAACATCTCGAATCGAGCTTTTCTTCAAAGCATCTATTGCATGATCTGCCGTGTCAGTTGGATCTAATTCTGTTGGCTCAAGGGCCAAAATACGTGCAACATCCATCGCCACGTTCCCTGCGCCAATCACTACAGCGCTTTCGCAATTAAGTGGAACATCTAGATCTGCAAAATCAGGGTGAGCGTTATACCAAGGTACAAAATCGGCTGCAGAGATTGAGCCGTATAAATCCTCGCCGGGAATTCCAAGTTTTTTACCAATGGAAGAGCCAGTGGCAATGATTACCGCATCATACTTTTCAGCTAACTGAGAAACGGTTATATCTGTACCTATTTCAACATTAGCAAAAAGGCGGAAATTTGGATCCGCAGCTATTTTCTCAAAAACTTTAGAGACAGTTTTGATCTTTGGGTGATCGGGTGCAACTCCGCTTCGAACTAAACCCCATGGTGTTGGAAGCCGCTCAATCATGTCGATCGCAAATATGCGATCCTCGTTTTGTAAATTGTGTAGAGCTTGCGCTGCAAAATAGCCAGCAGGTCCGGCACCGATAATTGCCACTTTATACCTAAGCATCACGACTCCTGACTTCTATTAAATTCTATTTACCTGCAAAGAAAAGATGATGCAGAACTCCAAAGACATCACTACTTTACCTCATTGTTCATGATTAATTCTAAAAAATAGTTTTCTTCTTTTAAATAGCGTTTACTGCCTATCCTTTCAAGATGTCACGTGTTAACATAATAAAATTATGGATATTGTGCAGACTCAAAGGTTAAACACTCTTAGATTAGGAAAATCTATTCCTCGCCCAGAGTATTTGAGTGACCGTGGTCGTCTTATTCATGGTCCAACTCCACCAGGTGGTTCTGTGCCCTCAAAAAGGAGTACGGATTTATCGGCATCAGAAGTAGCAGAAGTAATTGAATTGATCAGTAATGGAAGAAAATCTAGAACTCCAGTTACCATGCCTGAAAGGCTCAAAGCGAGGTCCTGGAAATCGGTTGAGGAGGTTTTACTCATCTTGGAGTATGCCTTGGGCTGGGAAGGTGCGGGTTGGAAAGTTGGTGCGGCAAGTTTGGATGTTCAAAAGGCTGAAAATATGCCAAGCCCCTCACCTGGAAGATTATTCACCCGTTCAATATTAGAAAGTCCAGCGGAAGTCTCCTCTGAGTTTTTTGTAAATTATCGATTGTGCGAGTGCGAGTTCGCATTTCAGCTTGGTATGGATTTTCCTGCACGGCAGACCCCTTATACGGAATCTGATCTTCGTAAGGGGATTGATTCTTTAATGCCTGTAATAGAAATTGGTGACTCTGTCTTTGAAGACTGGTATAGCTTAAGTGGCTACTTTGGGGGAATGTATGACAATGCGGGCGGAGCGGCATTTGTTATTGGCGAAAAAATAAAAGATTGGCAGGAGATTGATCTTCCACAATCCACTTTAGATATCTATGTAAATGGTTTTTACATTAAATCGGGCCAGGGATACCAAGCGATGGGCCATCCCGTTACTAGCCTTACATGGATGGTGAATTGGGCTCGAGAGCGGGGAAGAGATGTATTTGCTGGCGAGTACATCAGCACAGGGACTTGTACGGGCCACTGTTTTGTACAGCCCGGGGACTTGGTGAGTGTGGACTTTGCGGATTTAGGTCTGGTAGAGGCAAAATTTGTCTAACTCTCCCTCACTTTTTACAGCGCAGGAGTTAGAAAAGTTTGCTACTGGCGTATTTGTTGGCATGGGTGCGCCTCTGGACATCGCCGAATCAGTCTCAAAGTCCTTGGTACTCTCAAATTTAGTCGGACATGACTCCCACGGTGTCATTCGATTGGTTGAATACTCTGGTTGGGTTGAAAGTGGTGCACTCATTCCAACCGCTAGGCCTGTTTTATCATGGAGCAAAGAGGCAACAGCTGTAGTTGATGGGGCGTGGGGATGGGGGCAGAGCGCCTCCTATCTAGCCACAGAAAAAACCATTGAATTAGCTAAAAAGTACGGAACCGCTTCTGTTGTTTTAAGCAGGTCAAATCACGTTGGCCGACTTGGTGAATACGTAGATTTAATGGCTCAAGAAGGGCTAATGGGAATAGCCTTTTGTAATACTGGCGGTCCGATAGTCGCACCCTGGGGTGGAGTTAAAGGCGTTCTTGGAACAAATCCCTTTGCCTGGGCCGTTCCTGGTACAGATGCTTTTAATTATGTTTTAGATTTTTCTACGGCGGTCGTTGCAGCTGGCAAAATTATTCTCGCAGGAATGAGCGGTGAAAAGATTGAGCCGGGAGCCCTCATCGATAAAAATGGCCAGCCCTCAACGAATCCTCAGGATTTCCATGATGGCGGTTCGCTCATTGCATTCGGTGGACATAAAGGCTCAGGCCTCTCAGCGCTCATCGACGTTGCTGCTGGGATACTCTCGGGTAACATGCCAGCCGCGATTTCCAACAGTGGTTTCGGAAATGGCACAGTTTTTATCGCCCTAGATATCTCGTGTTTCATCGATGTTGGAAGTTTTAGCCTGATTGCCCAACAATTTGGATCAATTTTCCATGGCTCTGCAGCCGTTTTCGGGGAGCGAGTTTATTTGCCTGGAGAGTTGGAGTATGAAGTCAAGAGCAAACGGAACCTCGAAGGGATCGCTATCGACTCCGAAGTTCTCCAGAGCTTAAAGACAGTGGGCGAGCGATATGGAATGCCAGCTCTGAAAATTAAGGAATAGTTACAATAAAACTTCATTGACTCCTTGTTGTTGCATGTGACTCACTCGTAACTTCTGTCTGTAACTATTGCATAACAGTTGCAAAATAGCTTCTTTTGCCCTTTTTTTTTGTGATGCAAACCACTATAGTCCCTGTAAATCGTTAACCGTTCACAAAGGGAGATTGTTAAATGAAGTCAAAAAGATCCGGTCGCTTGTTGGCCACTTTTGTATCAATTGCTTTAGCGATTGGCACATTGGTTGCACTACAACCTGCTCAAGCGGCAACAGGTACAAACTGCACGGTCAAATCAACCACTAAGAATGCTGTGTGTGATGTTGTCACGTACGGCGCCCTCCAAAGAGTTCAATCATTGGATCCAATCAATCCAGTTGGTGGATATACAGAAGGCCAGATGGCATATCTAGTTCAAGGCAAGCTCTACCGTTATGACGCAAATGGAAAGCCTCGTCGCGATTTAGTTGAGACAGCTGAAGTGAGTAGTGATGGAAAAACTGTCACCCATACTCTCCGCGCGGCGAAGTATTCTGACGGCACAGCACTTGTTGCTGCAGACGTTGTTAATTCATTCAGTCGTTGGATTAATTCAAAGCGTTCTGCTTCATACATTGACGCAGTAGACAAAGTAGTAGCAAAAGATGCCAAAACACTCGTATGGAGTTTGAAGCGTCCATACCCAGATTTCAACTTTGCACTTGCACAAGAGTTCCTCGGAATTCACCCTGCGGGCAAAACAGATACTGAGGATAAGGCCAAGGAATACTTTAAGAATCCAGTTGCCGGTGGACCAATGATGGTTAAGTCTTTTGTTCCTGGAACAGATGCTTTCACTCTCGTTGCAAATCCAAATTACTGGGCAAAGTCGCTAGTGAAGGAGCTTCGTGTTGTCACAATTCCAGATGGCAATACACGCCTAGCCGCATTCCAGTCAGGGGCAATTGATTATGTTATGGAACTTCCACTAGGTGCAAAGAGTATTCAGTGGGATAAGTCAAAGTTCCGCGTCACAGGAGAGCAGGATTCAGGTACTTTTATGTTGGCATTTAACATGGGCCCAGATCAACCAAATAAGGCTCTAAAAGATGCCAGAGTACGTCAAGCCATCTCGCTCGCCGTTAATCGCGCAGCAATCATGCGGACTGCATTCGCTAACCTAGGAAAGCCAAACTGTGGAATGCAGTTCAATTTCAACAATGATTATGTAGTCTGTTCAATTCCAAAAAATGGAAAGCGTGATACAGCGGCAGCTCGCAAGTTACTTAAAGACGCTGGTTATGCAAATGGACTCAAGATCAATATGCCAGTTCCAAACCGTATCTTCTGGCAAGATGCAGCTCAGGTTGTCAAGGACAGCCTAAAGTTCGTCGGCATTGATGTAACAATTCAAATGGTGACTCCAGACTCAGCTATTTCAGCAGTACTTAACAAGAAGGACTGGGAAATGTTGTGGTTTGGAAATAACGCTGCCACACCAATTCTTCAGCTCTCAAACTGGTTTAAGCCAGGTGGAGTTTGGGCAGGTCTTGCAAATGTCCCGGATGCACTTATTTTGGAGTCAGGAAAACTCCTTAGTGAAGCTTCAGCATCTGAAAGCTCATCTGTTATCCAAGACAAGTTAGCGGCCGTCGAAAAGATAGCTTTTGATTTGTCTGCCTTTATTCCGATCGGGAACCGTTTCTATCTATCCGGTAGCCGAGTAGGAAACAATATTGTGGAAGCCCTATTGCCTGGACAATTACAGTTTGTTTTGGCTACAAACCCACCTCTCCCAACAGACTAAATTTAATTTAGTCTTGGGTTAACGAGTTGCCAAGAAATATTGAATTCTCTTGGCCAATAGTCGAGAGCCTGGGTGTTCACAATCGTGGACACCCAGGTAATTGATTTCTAGTCTTTAATGATTTTGTCCGAAGCGTGTACAGAACTTTGAATGTGGAGGGTGGAAAATAGTTCCGTGAATAGAAATATCTTTCTCCGGAAAATTTTTGGGCGCTTTTTACGGGCAGTCTCCATTTCATTTTGGGTAATGGTAATTTCCTTCTCATTAATCAGACTCTCTCCGGGCGATCCCGCCTCTGCGCGTTTAGGTGCTGGCGCTGAACCTGAAGCCATCGAACAACTTCGTGAACAGCTCGGACTCAATAGAGGTATCTTTACTCAATTCATTGATTATCTTAAGAATTTGTTGCAGGGAGACCTGGGTGTTTCACTGGTCAATGGTGTGGATGTTCTAGAAACTATAAAGCGAACGTTTCCATTGACTCTCACATACATTACTTTATCTGTTTTACTTGCTTTCTTGATATCAATTCCAATAGGAACAATTATTGGATGGTCAAATAAAGCTTCAACGGTTTATGTATTTAGAGGACTAACATCGATTATTATTGCGACTCCCAACTTTTTTATTGCGATGATTGGAATTTTACTTTTTAGCGTTACAAGGAACTGGGCACCGCTATTTGGATATGTGAGTGACTTTCCAGAAAACCTCAAATATTTATGGCTTCCAGTCTCAATCAACAGTCTGATTCTTGTCGCTATTATTTCCAGAGTTCTCCACACATCTGTTGTTGATACTAAAGCAGAAGAGTTTGTTGAAACAGGGATTATCAGAGGCGTCAGCCGTCCTCGGTTTTTCTGGTTCTATATTCTCAAGCCTTCACTCGCCCCTACTGTAGTTTTGATGTCCTACATGATGGGCACCATGCTGGGGGCAACCGTAATTTTAGAAACAATTTTTTCTCTGCCAGGAATTGGGCGTGAACTTGTAGGAGCCGTCCTTGCTAGCGACTATCCAATGGTTCAAGGAATTCTGCTTATCTTTGGCGTTATAACCGTGTTTCTCAGTTTCATTGGTGATCTACTGGCATACGCTCTAGATCGGAGAGTCAAACTATGAGGAGTAACAAAGCAATACTGGCAAACGCTTCAAGAAGTGAAAAGATAAAGGAATGGATTTCACGCCCTGGTGGATTTGGAATCATTACGGGCACTTTTATGTTTGCATCTATAACAATTGTCGGGTTTTTGTACCCACTGCTCAGCCCTTATGGTGCTGATGAGTTTGTCGGAGAATCTCTTGAGTCACCGTCTTTTGCACATCCCATGGGATTGGATCAATTGGGTCGTGATGTCATGACCCGTGTTTTTTCTGCAGTACCTTCAGATATAGGAATTGCATTCCTTGGAGTTTCAATCCCATTAGTTATTGGGACGATTGTTGGAATTCTCTTGGGATTAGCGAAGAATAAATACTTTATAAGTATTGTTAGTTCTCTCATTGATGGAATAAACGCATTTCCATTACTGATTATTGCAATTGCCATGGTTACTTTTTTAGGGCCTGGATTGTTTAATGTCGTCATTATTCTTTCTGTTATGAACTGGGCACGTTACGCTCGTATTGCACGTACCAAAGCTGTAGTAGTTCTCGCTCAGAACTACATTGAAGCAACAAAACTCATGGGTTTCTCAAAGCGTAGAGTCATTGCAAAACATATATCACCAAATGTTTCGTCTGAAAGTCTTGCCTATGCACTAAGCGATTTTATTTTGGTAATTATTGTGGTTTCTGGACTTTCATTTTTGGGATTAGGGGCAAGGCCACCCACAGCAGAGTGGGGTGCAATGATTGCCGATGGTAGAACTTTTCTGGGTCAAGCATGGTGGTTGACAATTTTCCCTGGTCTGGCATTGTGTTGGTCTGCTATCTCTCTCTCATTTATTGTTGAAGGGCTTTCGCGCAGAGATCGAGGGAATTCATGAGTAAAGCACTCGTTGAAATTGATTCTCTTCGTATTGACGTTAAAGTTACCCGCAAACGCAGATTAACTATTGTCAATAGTGCCACTTTCGATATTCAGCCAGGTGAGCTGCTGGGACTCATAGGAGAATCTGGGTCTGGCAAAACAATGTTGTGCCGTTCATTAGTCGGCACCTTGCAACGTCGAGGTGCATATATTAAATCAGGGTCCCTCAAATTTGATGGTACTGATTTGGTGAATGCATCACCGAAAGAGTGGAGAGATATCCGCGGCAAGCGAATTGGATATATCCCTCAGTCTGCTTTAGCCGGTCCAAATCCTGTAATGACAGTCCGCGCGCAATTGGCTGAAGCGATTCGGCAGGGTGAAAAAATGAATGATTCCGTAGTTCGGGAACGAGCGATTGAATTGTTGAATATAGTTCAGATACGGCGCCCTGAAGTTGTACTAAAGCAGTACCCTTACGAACTCTCTGGGGGAATGAAGCAAAGAATTATGATTGCTTGCGCTATAGCTCGCCAGCCACAATTGATTGTCGCCGATGAGCCGACAACTGGCCTGGATGTGACTGTCCAAGCCGAGATCATGGATCTTCTCCGACAAATCAGAAAAGATCTCAATACCTCAATAATTCTTGTTTCACATGATCTTCCATTAATTAACGAGGTTTGCGATGATATTGTGATTATGCATGCAGGTGCCACAGTGGAGGAGATTCCATCTTCTAAAATAAAAGAAACCCGTCATCCATATACAGAGGCATTATATAACTCACGCATTGACTTAGTAGAACCTCGCGGAAAATTAGTAACAATAAAGGGTCAACCTCCAACAGTTGGCGATTGGCCAACAGGTTGTCGCTTTGCAGCGCGATGTGATTATGCAAAGCCTATGTGTTCCGAAGATATAGAGATTCCACTCGCCAAAGTGGGAAAAGACCATGTAAGCGCCTGCCTTCGCCAAGCGGAGATTTGGGGGGATTCAAATGAACTTGCTTGAAGCCTTCGATGTAAGTGTCACTTTTAAATCATTCGGATACGAAGTCCAAGCAGTAAAAAATGTTGATTTTGTGCTTCCTCAAGGCCAAGTTGTTGGAATTGTTGGCGAATCAGGCAGTGGTAAATCAACTCTTGCTCGAGTCTTATCGGGTATCCAATCTCCTACAAGTGGCTATGTAACATACTTGGGAAAGCCGATTCAAGAAGGTAGAGAAATTTATAAAGGTGAACTTCGAAAAGCTGTTCAAATGGTTTTTCAGGATCCATACAGTAGTTTAAATCCCCGTATGAGAATTATTAATGCTGTTTCAGAAGCAGTTCGAATTCACCAGAACCCAAACAAGGCAGAGGCTCAGCAAATTGCTCTTGATTTACTTAAGCGAATGAGTATTAGTGAAATTGACGCATTCAAATACCCAAGTTCACTGTCTGGCGGACAACGCCAACGCGCATCTGTTGCCCGCGCATTGTCAGTTCAACCAAAGATATTAATTGCAGACGAACCAACCTCGGCCATCGATCAAAGTGCACAATCACAATTACTTGAGCTATTTAGTGAACTAATCAAAGATGGACTTTCGATTGTTCTTGTTTCCCATGACCTAGGAGTAATTCGATACCTCACAGATAGTGTCTACGTGATGCAAAATGGTGAATTTGTCGAGTCGGGTAAATCAGAGGAGATATTCAATAATCCAAAAGAGCTTTATACCCAAAAACTCATTTCCTCTATTCCTGGTCATTTACAAATTAACTCTAAAAACGCCGGTTAAAAATGACTGGATTGGAGTTATTTTCACTAAAAGGTAAGACTGCATTAATCAGCGGCGCCGGCGGCGCAATTGGTTCTGTTTTAGCACAAGCCATGTCTCAAGCTGGCGCTACTGTTGCAATACAGGATTTAACTCTCGAGAAATTGCAACAAACGAAAAAGATTATTGAAGCCACCGGTGGTCGTGTTTTCTTATTTGCCGCAGATTTGACCGATACGGCGGCCTGCACTCTTTTGGCTGCTGAAGCGGCATCGGCATTAGGTTCAATTGATATTCTTGTAAATTGTGCCGGAATAAATCGTCGTAAATCGATAGTTGATGTCACCCTTGATGATTTCGAGGCAATCGTTGCGGTTAATATGCGAGCTGTCTATTTTCTAAGTCAGGCAGTCCACTCAATCATGAAAGTAAAGGGTTCTGGATCAATTGTTAATGTAAGTTCTATAACTGCTCGTTTTAGTTTCAATACAGTCTCCGTTTATGCTGCCACAAAAGCTGCAGTTTCCTCCATGACTCGATCCTTTGCTCGCGAGTGGATTTCAGATGGAATCCGAGTTAATTGCATTGAACCTGGATATGTTAAGACGGAATTTACTCGTCCTCTTTGGGGGGATCCAAAGCGAAGTGAGTGGTTTAACAACTTTACTCCCATTGGGAGAATGGCAGAACCTGAGGAACTTGTGGGAGCTGTTATATATCTTGCAAGTGAGGCCTCGAGCTATGTTACTGGGCAATCGATTTTAATTGATGGAGGCGTGTTAAGCGGAGCAGATTTTGATAGTTAAATGAATTTTTTCTAGATTTCACCTTTGTCAGATTTTGGATTCGAAATTCTTGGAACGCCTCGAAATATTTGAGCTGGTTCTCTCAGCAAAGGTGTTACCTTATTTTTGAAAATTTCTATGTAGTCAGTTTGTGTATGTTTCTCAAATTCTTTTCGATTCTCGTAAAGTTCGTATAGATAGAATGTTGATGGATCTAATTCATCGATATATACGATGAATTTCAAAGCCCCAGTCTCTTTCCACGTATTCTCTGCGTGTATTCTCAATTCCTTCTCAAAAACCGTTACTTCTGAGTTGAGAACTTTGAAAACGACCATGACCGCAAATTTCATTGTGAACTCACTACTTCTCTCTTTTAGATTCTCGAAAGTGCGTTAACAGCATATGCACGTACCGCCGAAACGCTACCTGTTGAAACGATGGATTGCTCCCACAGTGCCCCGCCCAAGCAGACGCCTTTTACTCCCAACTTCAAATACTCTTTTACCTCTTCTGGGGTGGCACCGCCAGAGACGACAATTGGTAAATCAGGAAGCGGCTCTAAAACACTCTTTATATACTCCAGACCTCCGAAGGCCCAAATTGGAAAAATCTTCACCAATGTTGCTCCCCATGCCATGGCCTGCATCATCTCTGTTGGAGTCGCCGTACCTGGTGTTACCTTCAAATTGTTTTTAATGGCTGCTTCAATAATCTCTCGGTTTGTGTGAGGTGAAACAACGAATTGCCCTCCAACCTTTGCAATCGCATTAACTTGGTCAACGGTTCTGACGGTACCAGCTCCGATTCGTTCAACTCCCTCATTCACCAGAGTTTCAATTACATCTAAAGCGTTTGGAACTGTCATAGTAATTTCAATCGCATCTACGACTGTGTCATTTAGGGCACGAGCGATAACAAGTGCATCGTCTGAATTATTAGTTCTTATAACCGCAATTACACCAGAATTAAAAACTCTGCTCATACTGCGGTTAATCCTGCATCCATCGAAAAAACACTTCCATTTACAAATCTGGCCTCCGGGCTTAATAGGAATGCGATTCCATGTGCAACCTCTTCCGGGGTTCCCATCTTTCCATCCAATTGGCGCGCTTCCATTAATTTTCTTGCTGCAACAGGATCGGTGGCATCAGATAGAATTCTTGCAATCCATGTTGAATCAACTGTCCCTGGTGCGATTGCATTAATACGAATACCCTGTTGTGCATGATCTACGGCAATACATCGAGTTAGACCAACCACGGCGGATTTTGAGGCACAGTATGCGACTCTATTTTTTAACCCAACCAAAGCGCCAGCCGAAGCTACATTTACAACTACTCCGCCTCCATTTGCAATCATTTGAGGAATAATTACTTTACACATGATAAAAGTGGCTTTTATATTGACAGAAAAGGTTAGATCCCACTCATCTAAAGTCGTTTGCTCGACTGTTCGTGCAAAACCGACCCCTGCATTGTTTACAAGTGCATCAACATTAAAGCCTCTCACTGCATTACTCATTACGTTAAGAACATTTGAGCTCTCCGATAAGTCAAGATCTAGAATTTTTATTGATGTCCCATGAACTTTTAGCTCAACCTCAGCAACTTTCAAGTTCTCTAAATCTCTATCAATTAAAAAAGGTCATACCCTTTTTGGGCAAGGTTATGGGCTGTGGCTAAACCAATCCCATTGGCTCCTCCAGTGATCACTGCTAACTTACGATCTGAATCCTTGTAGCTCATAATTACTCGGCAACTACCTTATTTGTCAAAATTCCAATCTTTTCGATTTCGATTTCGATTACATCCCCTGGCTTCATGAAGATTGGCGGTTTGTAAAAAAGTCCGACTCCATGCGGTGTTCCAGTCGTGATTACATCTCCGGCTTCTAAGGTAACTCTTTGGCTAATATAAGAAATTAGAAATGGAATATTGAAAATCAGATTCTTTGTATTGCTAGATTGCATGGTTTTGCCGTTGAGACGAGCTTCAATCTTTAGATTGTGTGGGTCTGGAATCTCTCCGGCTGGAACAATGACGGGACCTATTGGTCCATAGGTGTTGTAGGACTTACTCCTGACCCATTGACCGTCCTTGCCCTGAGCTTCGCGATCAGTAACATCGTTCATGCATGCATAGCCGGAGACGTAGTCCATCGCTTCACTCTCCTTTACGAGTGTGGCCCGCTTCCCGATTACAACCGCGAGCTCTGCCTCCCAATCCAATTGGGTGACCCCTTTATGAAGAATAATGTCGGCACCATGTGGAATCAGCGAGGTTGTCCACTTAGTAAATAGAACAGGAAATTCTGGGAGTGGGATGCCGGCTTCTGCGGCATGATCCTTGTAATTAAGGCCTACAGCAATCACTTTTCCTGGCATCGGTAGGGGTAAATCCATGGCGATTCCTTTCAGGTTAACCGAGAATTTTAATTTTCCAAAACACTACCTTAAACATGGCAAATTGTATACAGTAAACCCCTAACAGGAGTGATGGGGAGCTAGATGTCGAGAGTAAAGATTGCCATTGCCGAAGGTGCTTTAGCAGACCCTTCCTGGGCGACCGTTGTCGCAGACAAACTTGATATAGATCTAAAATTTGGACCGGTTGACTCTGTAGAGGATCTCAAGGCTACAGCCACGGATTGTTCAGCGCTTCTGGTCGCTCTACATAAATTGAATGAAGAAAAGATTTCAGAGATGCCCGCCTCGATTAAGTGTATCGGGCGATTAGGAGTTGGATTAGATAGCATCGATTTGGTTGCAGCCAAGAAATATAAACTACCCGTAATTTTTCAACCAACTTATGCATTCAATGAAGTAGCAAACCACGCAGCTGCAATGGTGCTGGCGTTACATCGTGGTTTGTTACAAGCAACTATCACAACCCAGGCGGGTAAATGGATTCCAGCAACTCAAATTGCGGAGATAACTTCACTGCAAGATTCTACAATCGGCGTTATTGGTTGCGGTCGTATCGGGCAGAGTTTCATCGGAAAAATGAAGCCTTTTGTTAATGAGATTCTGGGTTTTGATCCTGCAGTAACTGGAGAAATACCTGGTGTAAGAATGGTTAATTCTCTTGATGAGCTTTTAACTGCGAGCAAAATCGTCAGCATGCACGCTCCTTATTCACCAGCAACTCATCATATGATTGGAAGACGCGAGCTCGCCTTGATGCCAAAGGGATCTATTTTGGTAAACGTATCTCGAGGTGGATTAATCGATGAAGACGCACTAATCGACTCTTTAGAAAGCGGTCACTTAGATGGGGCTGGGTTAGATGTTTTTGAGAAAGAGCCACTCGTAGAAGATGCTTTAATACGCAAAACGAAGAATTTGATTCTTTCTCCACATATAGCTTGGTATTCGAAAAGTTCAGGTCCTCGACTAGTCGAATGGGGATTAACTGATGCTTTCTCATTTATTAAAGACCAAGTAATTATAAATGGAAAGTTTGCAACAGGCCCATTCTAAAACAAAAGGAGAAATAAGACATGGAAGAAATTTTCGTTCCTGCGCTAGGGATGGCGATGGATAATGCTGTTTTACTTGAGTGGTTAAAACAACCTGGAGATGCAATCAATGTTGGTGATGCTGTTGCTGTGATTGAAACCGACAAAACAACTATGGATATTCCCGCTGAAACATCAGGCATCCTTGGAAAGCATCGCTACTCAGTCAATGATGAAGTACCGGCAGGAAATACGATTACCGTTGTTCTTTCTCCTGGAGAGGTGGAGTGATAGATGTCTTCCATTGATAAACGTGAAGCCGTTTTGTTGTTGCGTGGCATGATGGTTATAAGAGACTTTGAAGAGACTGCGGATAAATTGTGCCTGCGCGGCAAAGTTCCGGGAGGTATGCATAACTCATCCGGGCAGGAAGCCGTGGCGGTTGGTGTTTTATCAGCACTTGCCGATGATGATGTAATTGCGACAACACACCGATCTCATCACCACACACTTGCAAAAGGATTTTCGCCTAAATCGGTAATGGCTGAGTTAATGGCAAAGTCAACTGGAGTTTCGGGGGGCCGTGGGGGCTCAATGCATTTAGCTGGAGTTTCACGAGGCCATTTTGGGGGAAATGGAATTGTAGGCGCCGGTGTCGGAATAGCTATGGGTGCTGCCCTTGGAATCCAACACAGAGGTGAAAAGAAAGTAGCGATTGGTTTTGTCGGAGATGGAGGTATGAATACTGGCAGAACATGGGAGTCAATTAATATGGCGGTGATCTGGAAACTACCATTAATAATTGTGGTTGATAATAATCAGTACGCCGTTGAAACTTTCGTTGGTCGTGTTACAGGTGGTGGTGATTTAGCAAAACGAGGCGCTGGATTTGGACTACCTTCTTTTAATATCAATGGGCAAGATGTCATCGAAGTCCGTGAGCACGTACGTCAGGCACGAGAGCGAGCGCTTGCGGGCGAGGGTCCGACTTTTATTAATGCCATAACCTATAGATATTATGGTCATAATGTCGGCGAAAAAGGTCAGTATCGCACTCAAGATGAAATCCAACAGTGGCGTAATACACGAGATCCAATTGACATGTTCACAGAGAAAGTACTCTCCGAAGGGTTAATCACTCAATCTGAAGTGGATGAGCTTCGTACATCAGTGCGCCAGGAAATAGAGGAGGCAGTTGCTTTTGCAGAGTCTTCACCAGAGCCTGACCTTTCAACAATTACTCAGGGCGTAGATTCAGGCAAGTTGGGAGTTCAACTATGACAACCGAGGTCAAAACAATTACACCAACGTATTCCGAGGCTTTTCAATCCGGAGTTCGCGAAGAAATGAACCTCAATAAAAACATCTTTATTCTCGGAACCGATCTTGTAGAGCGAGGCGGGCACTTTGCCCAAGTGAAAGGCCTCGCGCAGGAGTTTGGTCATGACAGAGTTCGTGACGCACCAATCTCTGAAGCGGCAATGGTCGCGGCAGGAGTTGGGGCTGCGATGTATGGATGCCATCCCATTGTGGATTTAAACTTTATTGATTTCTCTCTAGGAGCTATGGATGAAATCATTAATCAAGCGGCAAAGATTCGATTTATGTTTGGAACGCCAGTTCCGCTGGTTATACGAGCAACTTCCGGAGTTGCACTTGGGGGAGCTCATCACTGTAATTCATTGGAATCTCTTTTTGCACAAACTCCCGGACTTTCAATCGCCGTTCCTTCGACAGCTAGAGATGTTAAGGGACTCATAAAAACTGCTTTGCGATCTGAGGATCCAGTTATCTTCTTAATGCATAAGAAATTGTCTGGTGCACGAGGTGAAATTGGAGATGAAAATCTCTTTATTCCATTTGGAAAAGCCAAAACGGTGAAAACAGGTAAAGACGCGGCAATAATTACGTATGGCTACTCAGTAATAACCGCTACAAAAGCAGCTCAAGCACTAGAAGGCGAAGGTATTTCGGTGGAAATCATTGATTTACGCACGCTATATCCACTCGATCAAGAGGCAATCGACAGAGCGGTTCAAGAGTTCGGAAGAGTTGTTGTTCTGGATGAAGCACCATTGTTTGGCTCAATCACCGGTGAAATTGCGTCTGCAGCGACCGAACGAAACTTTCGTGCGCTGAAAGGCCCGATCATTAGAGTTGGCGCTGTTCGTGCTCCACTGAGTGCTAACCCCGCAATGACAGAGTCTGCAATACCCTCAGTCGAACAAATTTCAAAGGCTGTTAGAGAAGTTGTTTCTTACTGAAATGGAGAATTAAATGACAATAGGGGCGTTCAGTGTTAAAGGAAAAGTTGTCGTTGTTACAGGAGCTGCCGGCGGTATAGGAATGCAGGTTTGCAGACAGCTAGGCGGTGATGGTGCGCAAATAATTATGTCTGACATAGATGAAATAGGACTCGCTGCAGGCCAGAAAGAATTGGAGTCCCTGGGGATATCCACAACAACCTTCAGAGGCGATTCTAGTATCGAAGCAGATGTGGTGAGCCTATTTAAATTTGTCTCGAATAAATTCGGCGTAGCAGATATTTTAATTAATAATGCCGCTGCGGGTACCCATACACCTCCTCAAGATACAACTTTAGAAATTTGGAATAAGGTAATCGGAACTTCATTAACAGGATATTTTTTGAACGCCAGAGAATTTTCGAAACTAGTTCTTGCAGCTAAAAAACCTGGAGTAATTGTAAATATAAGCTCTATTGCCGGTAGCTCGGCAATTGGACGCGGAAATTTCGCATATAGCGTTTCAAAGGGTGGGGTAAATCAGTTGACTCGTGAACTTGCAATCGAGTGGGCGAAATCAAATATTCGCGTCAATGCGATCCAGCCCTGTTCAGTAAATACACCCGGTTGGAGAAAATGGATAGAAGTAGAGGGAGAAAAAGCCAAACCTCTTATGGATCTTTTAATCAGTGGGATACCCCTTGGTAGGGTTGCAGAACCTGCCGATATAGCACATGCGGTTCATTTCCTAGCAAGTGATGCCGCGGCAATGGTTACCGGAACTATCCTGCCAGTTGATGGAGGCAATCTTGCCTATAACGCCGGCGGAACTCTGGGTGACTACTAAATTTCTTTGAAGTTGGGGCACTGCCATTTAGATGGTATTGTTTACAAACAACAATTTAATGGGAGTCATGAATGACATTAAAGCCTCTGGGTCTAAAAGTCGCATCACGCCGAGTGCTCTCGGATGTAGTAACAGATGATCTTCGTGAGGCGATTATCACTCATGAGTTAGAACCCGGTCGCCGAATAGCTGAAGACGAACTCGCTTTGCAGATGGGTGTATCGAGGGGTCCCATCCGGGAAGCCCTAATGCGCCTAGAACGAGAAGGCCTCATAACCACCGAAAGGCATAAAGGCGCTCGGATCGCTTCGTGGGATCATGACGATATCCTAGAAATTTATTCGATGAGAAGCGTTCTTGAAGAGTTAGCGATTGAGTGGGCATGTAAAAACGCTACAGCTTTAGATATTGAAGCGATGGAGGATGTTCTTCATCATTATGCAAAGTTGACTGAAAAGCAACGTACACCCAGTGTTGTGAGCAGTATTGATTTAGAATTTCATACCGCTCTTTTTGCAGCCGCTCATCATGATCGTTTATTGCAAGCATGGACTGTACTCCGATCTCAAATTCTCGCGTTTTTAGTTTATACATGGTCGAAGGATAAAAACATTAATAAGACTTTTCTTCCAAGTTGGGCACCAGATCACGCCGCAATAGTTGAAGTTATTAGAAACAAGCAGACTAAAAAGGCTAAAGATATGTTGAGTGCTCATGTTGAGCGAGGATTCCAAAGAGTGGCAGTTCATTTTACAGAACAGCCTATAGCGGCTAAGAAAGACTAAGTTCTACAATTAAACTCCAAATTGCCTCTGAGATTTGGATCTCTGGCGAATTCTGAGCGCGCTGAATATTTTCTACGTCACCTGGAACTAGTACCGGTTGGTTTGAATCAGTCGGTTTGGATGATCTTATAATCTTCGTCGCTTCTGAAATTTCCGATTTGAAAAAACTTAACCCAAAAAATTTTTCTGGATCAATCGCAATTAAAACTGGCCCATACCCTTTGGTAAACCCATTATTCATTGAAGGGTGGTTACCCGACAACGCACCGCCTAATAATTCAATCATTAGGCTCATGCAATAGCCTTTATGGCCCCCGAAAGGAAGCAAAGACCCACCGGAGTAAAAGTCTTGTGGGTTGTTACTATCTTTTCCATCTTTATCTATAACGATACCAGTCGGAATAATGCTTCCATTAGCTCGCGCAACTCTTAATTTACCTTCTGCACTTGCCGCAGTGGCAAAATCAATAATTACTGGCTCGTCATTCGACGGTATTCCAGCAGCAAATGGATTTGTGCCAAACAATCTTTGACTGCCACCGAATGCAGCTACAGCTGGATCTGCGTTGCACCACATCATTGAGACAAGATCCTTTTGTGCCAACAATTCAATATATTCACCCACTCGTCCAATGTGATTACATGAATTAATAGAAATTGCTGCAACACCATACTCTCTGGCCTTACTCGCTGCTACTTCTGTCGCAAATTTGCAGGCAACTTGCCCCCACCCCCAGTGTGCATCGATAACTGCAGTTGAACCCTCCTCCCTCAAAATCGTTGGTGCTACGGTCGGATCAATTACTCCGTTTTTTATCGAATCTGTATATTCAATTAGACGAATTATTCCGTGAGATGCGTGCCCTGCCTCTTGTGCCTGTACTAAAGATTCGGATACAGATTGTGCATAGACCTTCGAAGAACCGAATTTTTCAAGAATACTCTGCGAAATCTGCAGCACCTCTTGTCGAGTTATTTTGAGAGTTTTTACTGGTTCTGGCACGTGAAACCCCTTGACTCGTAGGCGAGAATCGTAAACAATAAACAATTAAGAGTAACTGTGCTGCTGTTAAAAATCAATATCCAGATAAGGGGTTTACATGAAAGTTATTGGCTTGGAAACAATACGGTTGCGAGAATTTCCAAGCATACTTTTTGTGCAAGTCCATACGGATGAGGGCTTGATTGGACTTGGCGAGAATTGTGTAGGTGTAGAAAGTGTTGAGACATTCCTTCACGAAAGTGTTGCGCCTCGGATATTAGGTAAGAACCCACTTAACATCAACGAAGTTCACGAAATACTCCACCAGGATTTCATTGGTTTTAATGGCTCTTCCGTAGCGGTTCGAGCGGCATCTTCAATAGATATTGCCTTGTGGGATCTGCTTGGTCAAGTTACTAACCAACCGATTTATCAACTTCTCGGAGGGAAAGTTCGTGATCAAATTCGGGCTTACAACACATGTGCTGGCTCAGGATATGCAAAAGGGTCGTCGAATATTGATCGTAATAGAAAGGCGCAGCTGGGAACAGTAACAAGTAGTGAATATGAAGATCTCTACGCCTTTTTAAACGAACCTGAATCTTTAGTCTCAAGTCTTAAGGAAATGGGCATGACGGCCATGAAGATTTGGCCTTTCGATGAGGCATCAATTCGATCTGGTGGACAGACTATCGATAGAAATGATTTGAAAGTTGCAGTCGATCTATTTGAACGCGCGCGCGTAGCTGCAGGCGATGGGTTTGACATCATGCTGGAAATGCATTCGCTCTGGTCTACTCCCGCCGCGACAATCATCGCTAACTCCGTTGAAGAGTTCTTTCCATTCTGGATTGAAGATCCAATCAGAAATGAAAGTGCTGACGCGCTCAAAAGATTTAAGAGTGGGGTAAATCTACCTTTAACTGTGGGAGAGACGACCGGTACTAGGTGGGATCACCATCGCTTGCTCGCCTCTGGTGCAGTCGACCATTTAATGCTCGATCCTGGCTGGGTAGGTGGAATTACTGAGGCCAGCGCCGTAATCGCTCTTGCATCAACCTATGGAACGCCCGTCGCTCCTCATGATTGTACTGGCCCGGTTGTTTTGACTGTTGGTACACATCTCGGAGTTGCATACTCCAACATTGAATTGCAGGAGATGGTCCGTGCTTTTTACTATGGCTGGTACCAAGATATGGTGACGGTTCTTCCACAGTATAAAGATGGTTTTTTAACTCCCCCAACGGGTCCTGGACTCGGTACGGCCTTACAACCCGGGATAAACAAACGCAGCGATGCAATCGTCCGGTGGAGTCGTCTTGAGTGAAAAACTCATTCTTGGTCTAGACATCGGAACTTCTTCTGTGAAGGCTATTTTCATTAACAAGGGTGGCGATGTTTTGGAAAGAGTAGAGGTAAAAATTGCGACAATTTCTGCAGAGCCTGGGTTGGCAGAACAAAAAGCTGAAGATTATCTGGATGCCTTAAAAAGTATTGCGGAGTTTAATAAAGATTTGACTCGAAATTTAATAGCGATTGGACTCTCTGGTCACACACCATCAGTTGTCTGCATCGATGAAAGCGGCGTTGCGCTTCGCCCAGTGTTAACATGGCAAGATACTCGCGCACAAAAAGAGTCGCAAGAACTGCAAGAGGTTTTTGGGAATCCTCTTGAAGTAATTGGAACCTCATTGCCATGGTCCCCAAGTGCTTGTCCTGCCAAACTACTGTGGTTATCAAGAAACGAAAGTTGGCTGGTTCAAAGGGCTCGTTGGGTTTTACAGCCAAAAGACTATGTCGGGTTTCACTTAACGGGTGAAGCAATCTCTGACCCATGGTCTTCAAAAGGGTTATGCAATGTAAAAAATAGGCAACCAATTGAATCTCTTCTCAAATATACGGGTTGGCCTACTTCGATAGTTCCTGAATTAAGAGATGGCTTCTCGAGTCGTGGAAATGTTTCACAAACCGCTGCATTAACCTTCGGCTTCCCATCCGGTATCCCAGTAAGTACTGGGTGGTCTGATGCTATGTCAGGAATGGTAGCCATTGACGTGATGCGCGAGCCAAGCTCTTTCATAATTACGGGCACTTCTGCAATTGTAGGATCGTCAACTCGCACACCCCCGAAGGATGGGGGATCGCTCTACATAATCCCCGAATCATGTGCTCCATTGACGATTACTTATGGACCTACACAATCCAGTGGAAGTTCAATATCTTGGGCACGCGACTTGCTTAATCTCGATCTCGATGAAGTCATGAATTTTTCACAACAATCAGAAGGGAAAAACCTTCCAATATACTTGCCTTACATATTTGGTGAGAGGGCTCCCTTATGGAGGGCTGATATCCAAGGGGGCTTCTATGGCATTACAGGAAATATGAGAAAAGCAGAGTTTGCAGCGGCGGTTTTAGAGGGTATTTCATTTGCTGAAAAACAAGTTCTTGAGACCGCAGAAGGGTTGAATGGGGAAACTCAATCTACTGTTAAATTAGGCGGACATGCAGGCAATGACGCAAGGTGGGAGAAAATCAGGCTGCAAACTCTTGGTCGTAATATTGCACGTTATGACGATATCGATACAACAACTCGTGGAGCGGCAATTCTCGCACACTCTGTTTTAAGCGGAAATCTCGCTGAATCATCGCTGAAATTGAGATTTAACCCTTTAAAATCTTCGGCAAATCAGGAAAATAAAGAGTACTCACAGAGAAAGTTCCAAGAATTTCTACTAGCTCAAAGTTTCGCGATTCGCTTAGCCGATCACAAAAAAAGCCAAGGTAGATAATGATGAAAATTACTAATAGGAATCTATGAGAAAGATTTTAGCTCCAAAGAAAACAGAAATTAACAAACTTAGGAAGCTGTCGTTTGAGTTAGTTGAAATTCTTCGAACTGGAGCGGTTTTGGTTGTGGCAGTTGAAAATTCATATGTCGCAGTTGCCGACCCCTCTAACCCAGATGCGGGTGAGAGTTTTAGGAAGTTGAAGAAGTCTGATCCTGATATTTTTTTCCCAATTTTTATAAGTGACTTGGGGCAATTGATTGATTATGTCCCTGATATTCCTGATAGCGCCCGTCTTTTAGCCGGCTTTTTTTGGCCAGGTATGCTCAATATTGAACTCCCGGCGAGAGATGTAATTCCAAATAATCTTGGAGCCAGCATTGCTCCTACCTCTGTAATGGTTAGAAGCCCTAAGAATGAACTTTTAAATGCCATGTCAGAACTAATGGGACCGATAATCTATGTTTCTCTAACTGATGCAAAGGGTGGATTATTGAAATCTTTGACTCTTTTAACCCCAGAAAACAGAAAGTGTATAAGGGTGGCGATCGACTCAGGGACAATAAAGTTAAAAGAAAAAACAAGTATTATTAACTGCATTCACGCTAAACCTAAAATGCTTCGTGAAGGAGCTATAACTTTTATAGAAGCAAAAAAACTGCTTCCATCGTTATCTTCTGCCTAAAACTAACTACTTCAACTCAAGTGGTTCACCCAGCACTGGAATCCAAACTCGACCGGTGGGTTCTAAAAGTTTGTAAGTATCAGTAAATTCACTCAAATCAAGGGTGGCAGTCTTGTTAAACTCCTCATCTTCATTCCATAACCCGAAGTGCATCGGAACCGCCACTTGGCACCCTTGTCGCCATGCCAAAAAGGCCGCTTCCTTAGTGTCCATGTTGCCCGTAATTCCATTAATGCATATAAGAGAAATATCAGTTCGATTTTCAGTATCATCAACAATTCTGGCATCGTACTCCGTATCACCTGAGTGATAAATTCGCCATTTCCCAACCGTGATTAAGTAACCCGTCGCATCTGGTGTTGGTTCTGGTTCAAACATATGTCGGGCATACACCGCTTCAATCTTTATATCTCCTACTTCTACAACTTCTCCACGATTTATTAGTACCGAACGCTCTCCATAAAATCCTCCCGCTCTTGCCAGCTTAATAACGTTAAATGGACCTATATATCGAGTTTTTGCATGCTTTGAAAATGGAATGATCGCCTCAGGGTCTTGGTGATCGTCATGGGAATGAGTTGCCAGAACGGCATCAAATTCAGATTCCTCGGGTGAAAGCGGGGCTGGATAACCTCTACTAATGCCATAAGAGGTTTTTACTGAGTCGGTTAGATACGCGTCAATACAAACCGTATTGCCCCCAGGACTCTTTATGACAAAGCCCGCTTGAAGTAGCCACCATACGTGTACCGCGCCAGCCGGTACTGGAGTATCCCGAATTACTGGCCATAATGAACTGTTCTTTGCATCCATATCATCACCATTTTCTGTATCTCAGCTAGCCTTTTATCGCCCCTGCAGTTAAGCCAGAAATAACAAACTTTTGGATAAACATATAAAGAATGACCGGTGGCAATCCATAAACGATTGCTCCCGATAAAAGAGTTTGTATTGGAGTGTCTAACTGGGACATTGTCGATGCTAAACCAACTGAGGCGGGATATTTCTCCTCAGTTGAAATCATTGTTACTGCAATGAGGTATTCTCCCCAGCTGGCAAAGAAGGCAACCACACCAACGGCAAGAATGGCAGGAGAACATAAAGGAATAATTATTTTCCTTAAAACCCCCATTGGAGTACATCCATCAATTTGTGCCGCCTCATTTACTTCTCTGGGAATACTCTCAAAGGCTGGTTTGAGGATCCATACGCCTACAGGAATAACGAAAGCTGCATGGATTAATGACAGAGCCGTCAAAGAGTCTGTCATTTGAAAATTACTATATATCTTGAAGATTGGAATCACGATAAGTGCTTCTGGCAACATTTGGGTAAAGAGCAACATCAACCCAAATGCAATTTTCCCCCTCCATTTAAACCAGGAGAGAGCGTAAGCGCCTAGTATTGATAAAACTGTTGTAATTAAAGTAGTTAGGAGGGCGACCAGAGCTGAATTGATCAACCACCTGCTCATCTGCTTTTCTCCAAATATTAAGCGAAATCCCTCTAAATTTGGATCGATCGGATATAAAACAGGGGGATAGCGAAGGGTGACTTCTGGAGCTTGTACAGCGGTTACTCCCATCCAATACAGCGGAAAGAGAATCAATAAACTGACCAAGAAAATAGTAAAGTATCTGATTGCGGTACGAATTTGAATCGATTGTTTTGAGCCTCTGACGATTGCCATAATTAATTACTCTTCTCGGCTCTTGACTGCAGTGCAAGAAAAACAACTGCAATTATGAATGTGACCGCCAAGCCGACAACTCCGATTGCCGACGATAGCGCCAAGTCATAATATTTAAAGGCTGTATTGTAAACGGCTAAAACCAGCGTTTCCGTGTCTCTCTCAGGTCCTCCTCCAGTAGTCAAATAGATCATACTAAATTGGCGAAAAGCGAAAATGAAAGCCAGGAGAGAGAGTAGAACGAAAGTAGGTCGAATGCTCGGCAATGTTACTGTTCTAAATCTCTGAAATGCGTTCGCACCATCAACGGTTGCAGCCTCTGTTAAATCCTCAGGGACCCCTTGAAGTGCGGCCAAGAAAACTATGCTGTAAAAAGGAAATGTCTTCCAGGTTGACATAACGATAATTGAAATAAATGCATATGGACTGGATGTAAGCCACCCACCTGACGTATCAAATGGTAGATGCTGATTCACTATACCAATAACACCGAAAGCTGAATTTAAAATCCAGATAAAAATAATAACAGATGCTATATCTGGAAATGCCCATGGTGCCGTCATTATGGCTCGGATTCCACCTCGTCCTTTAAATCTCTTATTAACCAAAATAGCCGTACAGATGCCCGCTCCTACTGAAAATATGACATTTGCTACAGCATACGTTGTAGTAATTCTTAAACTAGCAAGAAAAGTTGTGCTTTTAAACAATGAAAAATAATTATCAAGCCCAATAAAATTTACTTTTGTGTCTAAGGATGCGCCTAGGGTTTTATCTGTCAGACTCGTCCAAATGGCTTGAGTTATTGGATATACCACTAAAAGCGAAGTTACTAAAATTATTGGCAGTGCTAAAATGTACGGTAGTTTTGATGAAGAGGACCGAGATGATGAATTCTTTTTCATTTCACCACCATCTCGGCCCACCCCATTCTCAATTTATGTAAAGCGCCTTTCATTAATCATTAGAGCGAAGAAATTAAAGTTTTGTTGCCAAAACTAAAAGCTCCTTCTGTGCTTGATCCATAGCTTGTTTTACAGTCTTCTTCTTGTTCATAGCCGACTGTAAATTAGTGAGGATAATAGTTCCGTATTCGTCACTCTTCGTAATGAAGTCGCCCATCATATCCATTGGAGTGATAGGCACACTTGGAGGAGTTAAGAATCCATCAATCCATGGAAGAGTCTTAAGGTACGACTTGAATGCTGCGACCTTTGTCATCTCTGGGAATGGAGGGATAAAGTCTAAACATTGCATAGTTAAATCAGCCATATTTTCTGGCTTAAATAGCCATGTGAGGAACTCTGTTGCCGCCTCTTTGTTTTTGCCCAACTTATTGAGTGAAATTGGGTGAACACGTGAGGCCGCTTTGTGACTCTTATGTGGCAATGGCACGCTGCGTAACTTGGCATAAACAGCCTCATTTGTACTCTTGAGAACGTTTACGGCCGCTGAAACCCAGAATCCCTGTGCGATTCGCCCATTGGCTGCGAGCTGAGTTGCTGCAGCATTATTGATTCCCTTAGGAATTGAAGTGTTATAAAGATCTAGCCACAACTTCATTGCCTTCACAACCTGAGGAGAGTTTGCCTTTGGAGTTTTACCAACTGCCCAAACTCCATCGTACATATTCACCCAGTTCTGCATGTTGAACCAGAAATCACCTTGTTCTGCCATCGTATTTGGATGCCAGAAACCATGTTGATTTGGCTTCTTAGTGAGTTTCTTTGCAGCTGCCAAAAGCTCTTCAGGAGTGGTTGGTGGTTTGATCTTCGCTTTTTTGAACAACTCTGAATTATAAAGTAACCCAAAGTTAACTGTCACAATGCTTACGCCGTGCACTGCCCCAGCCTTATTTGTGACATAAGCGTGAATTTTTGGATTTGGAGTTACACCCGCTGCCTTTATCGCATCTGTCAGTGGCAAAAAGTAACCACTCTTAAAGAGGCGAACTGCTAAGTCAGGAGTTGACATAATCAAATCGTCTGTGAGAGTACCCGCTTCTAAACCAGTTAACACTTGGTTTACATACTGAGCGAATGGCCAACCAGTCAACTTGACTTCACTTGTTGTGCTTTGCGCATTAAATTTCGCTAACACTGATTCCCAAGCCTCTTTACGGCCAGGTTCTACGCCCATCCAAGTAGTTATATTCAGTTGAGTTTTAGCTGCTGAGGCAGGTGCTGCTCCAGCAACTGAACTAACCGCGGCGACACCGGCAACTGCGCCGGCACCTTTTATAAATCCACGACGCCCTACTTCTAGAGTGCTTGCTCCGAGAACATCTTCTCTCTCGACTCTTTTTTTGCTCATTCACATCTCCCCTTTGATGAGTATTTAACTAAATTACAGCACAGGTTTTGTGAACTGTATTTAGTTAACTGTGCGGCTATTTTGCAACTCTTTGTCTTTAGAGTCAAGGGTTTGGGAGTCACTTTTAGATAACTTTTGGTTAATTTGCTAAAAATCCTCCGTCGACAGGTACGACGATTCCACTGACATAATCTGAAGCGTGCGAGGCTAAAAACAGTGCTGTTCCGGCTAAATCACTCGGTTTTCCCCAGCGACCTATTGGGATTCTGCTTGTTAACCAGTTGTACCTGACTGGATCGCCCTTCAAAGCAGCTGTTATGTCAGTTTCAATAAACCCGGGTGCTATAGCGTTTACATTTATTCCAAGCGGGATGAGTTCATTTGAAAGACCTCGAGTAAGCCCTACCAGCGCGGTTTTAGCGGCGGTATAGCTAATTACATTTTTACCCCCTTGATAGCTCCACATAGAGGCTATAAAAATTATCTTCCCGTAACCTCTCTCGGCCATCCCACGACCTATCTCTCGTGAAAGTAGAAATGGTGCATTTAAATCAATCTCGATTGTTTGATCCCATTGCTCATCTGTGTGTTCGAGCACTGGATTTCTCTTTGATAGACCTGCATTATTTACAAGAATATCTATCTTTACATCTTTTATCTGCTGAAGAAGGGAAAGGGTTTGTGTGCGCTCCTGTAGGTCAGACTCGATCCCAGTAAATTCAACGCCACAACTTTTAACAATCTTACTTAGCTCATCGTCTTTGGTCTGATGTGAGCTAACTGCAATTATATTTGCTCCGTTACCTGCCAAAATTGATGCGATGGCAAAACCAATCCCTTTTCTTGCTCCGGTGACCAAGGCAGTTTTTCCACTTAAATCAAAAATCCCTTGATATGACATAGCTCCCCTTTGAATTACCTTTTCTCAGATGGCGCTTACTCTTCTACATTACCCTTATGATTGTCAATAGTTAACAATATGCCAATTGAGCCACCGGTTGAACAGGAGAGTTTTATGCAAGGTCTTTTAGTGCCGCAACTAACCGCCTTCGATAAGAACAATAATGTCGACTACGTTGCAACAGTTGAACATGGTCAGTGGTTACTTTCCAATGGGGTCAGTGGTTTAGTTCCCTTTGGCACTTTTGGCGAAGGTGCATCTTTGAGTTTGCGCGAAAGAATGAAAATCACTGAAGATTTAGCTAGTATCTCCAAAAACACATTTCTGGTTCCGGCAGTGATATCAAATAGTCTCGGTGAGATTTGGGAGTATTTGGATTTCTTAAAAGATATCCCTGTTGAAGCTGTAATGATTACTCCACCAAACTATTTCAAACCAATCGACAACCAGTCAATGATAGATTTCTATAAAGCGGTGGCTAGTCGAACTAATCATAAAATCGTTGCATATAACATTCCTTCCTGCTCACTAAAAATTGAAACCGAGGTCGCTAAAGAAATTCCGATTTGGGGTGTGAAAGACTCAAGTGGCGATATTAACTCTGCAATTAATTACTTAGAAAACGGAGTCAGGGTTCTACTAGGCAGCGATATTTTACTTGTTAAGGGAATTGCGGCTGGTGCATCCGGAGGGATATGCGGCCTAGCTAATTTTTTTCCTAAACAAATGTTGCGGGTATATTCACTCGCTATGAGTGGAGATATAGAAGCAGCTGAAGTTTTGATAAGAGAAACGGTCGGTCTTTTTGATCATGTTCTCAAACCTAATTTTGCTCCGGTTGTGGCTATTGGGTGTCTAAAGAATGTCGCTGCAACAATAATCCCAACTAAAGTTGGGAAAATGAGATTGCCTTGCCCAACCTGGCAACCATCGGAAAAAGAACTGGCAGATTTAGCTCAAGCAGTACTAAATTATCAGGCCCTACATAATTAAAGCGCTACGAAAGTAAAGGCGATGACACAGGAGAAGTATTCTCGTTTTATCGGCAGTCTTGAAGTCTCGCCGATTGGATTGGGCTGCATGTCTCTCTCTGGCTACCCAGAATCGATGGCCTTTATATTGGATGATCGAGATCGGGCGATTCAAACTATTCATGCCGCTTTGGATGCGGGAATAAACTTTTTTGATACAAGTGATGCCTACTCACCTTCTTGGAATCAGTATGGCCATAATGAAAAACTAATTGCTGAAGCAGTTCGAAGTTGGACCGGGAATGAGATTCAAAAGTCTTCTATTGTCATCGCTACCAAATGCGGAATTACACGCGGGAAAAGTGACAATTGGTTTGGTGCACTTGGATTTAACTCTACAAAGGATTACCTGTATCGTGCAGTTGAGGCATCTGCAGCTCGAATGGAGGTTGATAAAATAAAATTATGGCACCATCATAGAGTAGATCCAAAACTTGGCATTGAAGAGCAATATTCAAATGTTCGATCTTTAAAAGACCATGGAATTGTAGAAAACATTGGTTTATGTAACGTCAACCTTGAACAGTTAAAAGTGGGATTAAATGTCATCGGTGGACCAAAAGATGGTGGTGTTGTCTCTGTTCAAAATGAATATAGTCCAAGGTTTAGATTAAATTCCGATGTTTTGGAATTATGCAGAAGCACGGGAATAGCTTTCATTCCTTGGTCGCCGTTTGGTGGAGTCCGTGGAGTCAACAATGTGGCATCTCAGAGTTTTTCAGTGCTCCAGAACATGGCGCGCAGAATGAATGTCTCTGTTTTTGCTCTAACTATTGCGTGGCAACTATCGAAGGGTTTGAACGTTATCCCGATCCCAGGATCTTCTCAGCCGAAAACTATCCTTGACTCATTAGTTGGAACGCACATCAAGCTTTCCGAATTTGATATTAATGAAATTGAAAATGGGCTACCTCCATCGAGCCAGGAGGCCGGCACTTACATTCCTGCATTAAAGTAAGCTGCCTGTTTAATACGTTGCTCGTCCGCCAGAGAGATCAAAGGTAAAGCCCGTCGTAAAACTACACGCTGGAGAAATAATCCAGGCAGCCATTTCGGCAACTTCGTCGCTAGTTCCAAGTCGATTCATAGGAATCTTTGATTTGAGATAGGTCAATTGACTCTCTGAAAAACTATCGGACATTGGTGATTCTATAAGTGCAGGTGCAATTGCATTCACTGTAACTCCCGATGAGGCATATTCCTTACCTACACTCTTCACCATTGCTATCAATCCAGCCTTGGTACTTGAGTAAGCCACCAATAGTGGATTCCCCTCTTTGCCTGAAATGCTCGCCATGTGCAGGATTCGGCCATAGCCCCGCTCGGTCATTCCTTTAATTACTGCTTTCGTTAAAATCACCGCACCCCTTAAATTAATGGAATAGACCAGGTCAAAATCTTCAATGTCTAAACTTTCTATCTTTTCGCCATTTTTTCCAAGTACCCCCACGCAATTAACCACCGCTTTTAGGGGACCAAGTTCAGATTCAACTTTGTCAACACAACCTTTAATCGAACTCTCGCTCGAGAAATCGATTTCGAATATATAAAAGTTTTCGCTATTTATTTCGCTCTTAATTTTCTGTAGCCCAGCCAAGTTCTTGTCGCAAGCAGCGATGATTGCACCTTTTTTAGCAAGTGAGGTGGCAATTTGTTTTCCTATACCACTAGCGGCCCCGGTAACCAGTACGAGATGCTCTTTGAGATCGGTCATCTCCATTTATAGTCCTGCTTTCAGGTAGTCGTATAAAATAGTTCCTGGCACAAGTGCAAAATCCGCTCTCCAATAAAAAGATTCTATAGTCTCTAGTACCGGCAATAAGTGAAATGGCGCACTTTCATTAAATTTAATAGTTAATTGCGAAGGACCGCGCCAACACTCCTTGACTACTACGTCTGACAAAATTCTAGATGTAATCTGATTGATTCCTTGGGTACCATCTATGTTTCTTATTATCTTATGGTTAATATTTTCTCGAAATGGAAAATATTTTTCGAGTTCGCCTATTTGAGCAACCTCATTGCTAACTGGCATGACAGCTCTGGAGATTAGATCTTGCCCTCGGAAAACTTCTGCCACAATTTTATTATTTACAGTTTCTATTTTAGTGTTGCCCATTTTTTTGGGCTGCCCGTGAATCTCTCGTCCCTGAGTCAAACCAACTTCAGAGCTAATCAGTAGGTTGGTACTAAATCCACCGAAATGATCTACTCCTCCGGAGTTTACTTTCACACCCACCATCACATTAGTCTCTTCAACCACGCCCATGCCTTCGACATCTGGCATGAAATAATTGTGAATCATTACAAACTCGCCATTGCGAAAAACTGGTGCATCGATATGTTTCTCGATTGCTCGTGGATCTGTTCGATATACCGTACTCAAAATTGATACGTTTTTATAGCGAATAGGAAATGGGGGGTACATTGGTGCAAGCTTTGGTGTAGACCATATTCCTGCAACATTTTGATCCATTTTCTTGATTCCTAACGGTTATTTGTGCGCCAATACTTTACCTGGGTTCAAAATTCCATGTGGATCCATCGCGTCTTTTATAGTCCTCATTAGTGCAACGGCATTCTTGCCGGTCTCTTCAACTAAGGATTCAATTTTCCCCATTCCAATTCCATGCTCGCCGGTACAAGTGCCGTTCATTTCAATAATCTTTGACGCCATCGCATGAGTAATCTCCCGGATTTCGGTTAGTTCATTTGGATTTGATGGATCCGTGATAATCATGCAATGAAAATTTCCATCTGCAACGTGCCCGAAGATGCTGAATGGAAAGTCGTGGGTGCTCAATATCTCGTTACAAGCCTCAACTGCTTTAGCAAGTGCGGAAAGGGGGACTGCCATATCAGTGCTTACGATTCTTTTCCCAGGATAAATGTGCACATTTGACCAATATGCATCATGGCGAGCCTGCCAAAGTTTTCGGCGGGCACTTTCATCACTAGTCCATTCAAAGTTTGATCCGCCGAATTCAGCAACTATTTCAGCAACGCTTTGAGCATCAGACTCCACGTTTGTTGGACTGCCATGAAATTCGAATAACAGAGTTGGTTGCTCAGGCAATGTTAAGCCACTGTGTTTATTGGCATTTCTTATACTGACTGCATCGAGAAACTCGCACCGTGCAATATTTGTACCCATCTGCACAATTGCGGCGGCTGCAGCAACTCCGTCGGCTAGAGTTTCAAAGCGCACAATTGCGGCGGACATTTTCTCTGGTACTCCAAAAACTCTTAAAGTGATCTCAGTTATTACAGCCAAAGTTCCTTCAGAACCGATTAATAGACGTGTTAGGTCATACCCTGCAGACAACTTTCTAGTTGGTCTGCCAGTTTTTATTACTGTGCCATCTGCTAATACTGCGGTAAGTGCTAAAACATTTTCACGCATTGATCCGTATTTAACTGTTGTTGTACCTGCAGCTCCCGTAGAAGCCATGCCACCGATAGTTGCATCTGCTCCGGGGTCCACTGAAAAAAATAGTCCAACGTCAGCAAGTCGATTATTTAGTGCCACTCGAGCTAATCCGGCTTCAACTCGTACAGTTAGATCCTCTGGTGAAATTTCAATTATTTTATTCATCTCAGTCATGTCTAAACTGATGCCACCTTTAAGTGGCAAAACATGCCCTTCCAATGATGATCCTGCCCCAAATGCAACGACTGGAATTAAATTACGATTGCAATAAGCCAAAACTTTTGAAACCTCTTCCGTGTTATGAGGATAAATTACTGCGGAAGGCAACACAGGTGGAAAAGCAGATTCGTCCCGACTGTGTTGAACTAGAACAGATTCAGTTGTAGTGAAACGTGCACCGAATATCGCTTTCAAATCCGATATGTGCTGGGGATTGAGATCTATTCGGTTTACAGTTAACATTCTGGAAGTATAAACCCATTGAGATACAACGCAACAAATTTCTGAAAATAGATTGGACACATGGGAACACCACCTCTATCGCGTGCGATTAAATTCTTCACGCCCGCACGTGCGGTGCCTAAAACTACTTGGTGCGCGCCAACGTACTGGACTGTCCAACCTAAAACATTTCTAATCCTCATCAGTGGTCTATTTATGATGGGAATTGGCGGTTCCTTATCAGTTCAATCTAATTTAGGTAATCCGCCATGGACAGTTTTGGCGCAAGGTATTTCACTTCAAGCTGGAATATCACTTGGATGGGCATTTTTTATTGTTAGTTGCTTTGTGCTTTTGATTTGGTTTCCTCTAAAAGTCACTCCAGGTTTTGGCACCATTGCTAATACCGTCTTCTTTGCAGCCTCCCTTCAATTAGGTGTCACAATAATTTCACCACAAAATAACTTCGAACTTTCATTACTAATGGTCGTCTGCGGAATCTCAATGGTTGGTTTCGGGACTGCGCTCTATATTTCGTGTGGTCTGGGTTCTGGACCTCGAGATGGGTGGATGATTGGCTTATTGGATAGAACTGGGGTTCGAATATGGAAAATTCGATTCGTAATTGAGTGTTTCGCGCTTTTAGGTGGATACCTATTAGGTGGAAAAGTTGGATTGGGAACAGTTTTAGTAATGCTATTTGTCGGCCAGGCGATTGCAATTTCCTTTACGCTGCTTGACAAGCTTTCAACGAGTTTAAATAGAAACCCTATTGAATAGGAGTTTGAAACACCGCACCTGGGAGGACTGCCCCTGATTCGCGAACCTCTTTTAGGGTTCGGTTTCCAGTCAGTGCCATGGTATTTACAAAATCGCGACGCAAAATCTCGATGACTTTCTCAACGCCTCGTTCGCCATCGGCCATTACTCCATAAAGATAGGCGCGCCCCACAAAAACTGCTTTTGCTCCAAGTGCAATCGCGGCATAGGCATCCTGGCCCGACATGATGCTGCCATCTATAAATACATCCACTTTCTTTCCTACGGCTTTAATAACCTCGGGCAGAATTTCCAAAGGTACTGGGCCACGATCTAACTGACGACCGCCGTGATTTGAAAGGACAATTCCATCGACACCTAGTTTGGTCAGCTCAAGCGCATCAGCAACACTCTGCACACCTTTGACAATTATTGGTCCCTCCCATTCTTTGCGAAGCCATTCAACATCAGAAAAAGTAATGTTTGGTGAAAAGATAGTTGCGGCCAACTCAACTAAAGACTTGTCCCATCCTCTGAAGGCAGCAAACTCCAATTTCTTGGTTGTAAAGAGATTGAGCCACCAAATGGGTTTGCGCGCAATAGAAAATACAGTTGTAAGCCTAATTCTCGGTGGAATTGTTAATCCATTACGAAGATCACGAAGCCGGAGGCCGCTCACTGGGGTGTCCACCGTTAAAACCAATGCCTGGAAACCATTTTCGCGTGCTTGTTTAATAACCGCCAAACTATCTTCGCGATTTTGCATTACATAAAGCTGGAACCACCGATGAACTTGCGGCACCGCAGCAGCTAACTCTGCCGGCGATGTAGTGCCCATGGTTGAAAGTGTATAAATTAAATTATTATTTGCTGCAGCAGCTGCTACAGCTGGTTCGCCAACATGGTGCATTAAACGGGTGTATCCAGTTGGAGCAAAGATAATTGGTAAGTCCACTTTCTTACCAAATATTGCTTCTGAAGAATCAACTGTCGTAACATCTCGCATAATCTTGCAATTAAATTCCACTCTTGAATATGCCGCGGCTGAACGTGCATAGCCGATCTCATCTAAAGCAGAACCCTCAACATAATCAAAAACGACTTTTGGCACTCGCTTTTTTGCAGCAGTCGCCATATCTGCCACAGTTTGAGCTTTGTTAGTCGCTCTTTTTCTGGGTGATATCGCAAGCATCTTCCAGTCAATTAGTGAATAGAAATACATAAAATCAGGGAAATTTCGTTTGCTCTTAATCATTAAATTTGGCTTTCCCTTCATTCTTTAGCGGTCTGGCCTCCTACTAACTGCACAAAACCCTATGGGAAGGCTTATACATAACTAATTTGACGTACATTCAGAGCGGAGATGTGGAGATTTGAACTCCTGAAGGCGATTAAATCTTACCTCGTTAGCAGTGAGGACTGCATGGCTGTCTTATCTCTCATCTACGCTTATTCAACCAGTTTACAGTGCAATTAATTGGTTCAAATACCTGCAACTAAAGCTAATTCTTGGGCAAAATATGGGCAATTTTAACTCACTCTTCGCTTGCTCTAACTAGTTCCATTAAATCTTTTAGCTTCTTTACAGGATATGGGCTTTGGACCCAAGCTTCTGAATATCCATCAAGTTTTCCTGTGATTAAAGTGTTGTCTAATTCCGCACCACTGTCTTTTAGTGCTTTGAGGATCGACCGCTTCCATGCATACAGCACAGGATGGGCAACCCGTGCCCGTTGAGCAGTTCGCAACAACAGCGCTCCATGTATGGCTCTTTTAGCATTTCCATTTAAAGCTTTTCCCACTATTTGCTGAGACCTTTGTAGGGCTTCCGTTTACCATTTGAGATGCAAGGTCTGGATTAGAAGTTGCCAAATCATTGAACCCAATCACTATCACTCTATTCGCACAAACAGGACAACCCTTACCTTGAATTCTGTTGTTGCCTGTAGCCTTATTTTGGCAGGTACTAGCTCAGAACTCCTGTGCCAAATTTCAGAATTCTTGCTTCGTCTCCATCGGCTCTTTCAAATTCATCCACCGACTTGCCGCCTGCCATTACAACTACTCGATTTGCTAATGACAAAAGTTCGTCTAGATCGGAGGCAACGACAATTACGCTAGTTCCAGATGCTTGAACTCTTCGGATGACCTCATAAATTTCGTGTCGAGCGCCCACATCAACACCTTTAGTCGGTTCATCCAATAACAAAATCTTTGGCTTACTGATGAGCGCTCGTGCGAGTAATACTTTTTGCTGGTTGCCACCACTTAAGTGAGATGGTTCTGCCGCGTAACTATTAGTTTTTACAGTTAACGACTTCATCGCAGCAACTGCAATCTCTGACTCTTTGCCCTCGTTTAGTAACCCAAATTTCGAAAACAAGTTTAAGGAACCAGCAGTGGTGTTCTTGATTAAGTTTAAATTAAAAAGCAAACCCTCTCTTTTGCGATCTTCGGTTAAATAAACTATTCCCTTATCACGCATCTTCTGTGGGTTAGCTCCTACCATAACTTCACCATTCAGGGTAATTTTTCCAGAGGCTAAGGGTGTTCGTCCTGAAATTAAATCTAGTACTTCGGTTCTTCCTGAGCCCACTAACCCTCCAAGGCCAAGAATTTCACCTTCTCTAACTGTTAAATTCACATCATCTAACGAGACGCTTTGTGGACCTCTTCGAGGAACGTGAATATTTTCCAACGTCAAAATATTTTTCCCAGATATGACTTTGTAACTCTCGGTGTTGTCTTTGTTTAGACTTTTACCAATCATAGAGCTAATTATTTTTTCGGTACTGAAGTCGCTTTTTGCAAGCTCTAAGGCGACTTGACCATCACGTAGTACTGTGGCTCGATCACACAAACTAAGTACTTCAGGAATTCTGTGTGTAATGTAGATCATTGTCACATTCTTGGCACGCAAACCCACCATTGTTTTTGCAAGTGTTTGTGCATCTTCTTTGGATAGCGAAGTAGTGGGTTCATCAAGAAGTAAAATTGCCGGGTTTGAAGCAAGTGCGCGAGCAATCATTGTCGTCTGGCGTTGCGCAGTACTCAAACTTGAAGCCACATCAGCTACAGGTAAATTGAGTTCAAACTTCTCAACTAATTCCTGAGCGAGCTTTAAAATATGCTTAAGTGAAAAAACGCCGTTATTTGTAGGCAGGTTTCCCGCAAAAATATTTTCGGCAACGGTTAAGGTGTCAACTATTTCAATCTCTTGAGGTACATATCCAATGCCCTTTTGACGAGCATCTGAAACGCTGTGTAGTTGAATTTCAGCGCCATTTAAGATCAAGGTACCGGATGCGCTACTTGTTTCATATAGACCGGTAAGTAGCTTTATCAAGGTGCTCTTGCCTGCACCGTTTTGCCCTAATACAGCGTGAATTTCGCCTTCAAAGAAATTGAAGTTGACCCTGCGCAAGGCATCGACATTGCCGAAACTCTTACTTAGATCTATAACCTTCAAAACACTTTTTAGGGCCATCATCGACTGCTTTCTGGTTTTGAGATTACTGCGGCACGCCCACAAAGAGGCGCACCGCAGTAATGCATCAGATTTACTTACTGTCCAGCTGCATCCACAATCTTGTAGTACGCGGCAAGGTTGGCTTTTGTAACAATTGTTGAGGGCAAGATATTTGAATACTTAATCTTTTGTCCCTTGAACAATTTTGCATAGAGCTGAACCATCATCGCTGTTTCTTCATACAACGGTTGTGCTACAACGCCATAAACTTTTCCATCCCGGATTAAGTCTAGGTTTTGGCGAATGTAATCCATACCGATGATTGTCACCTTACGGTTAGCTTGTGCTGCTGCTTGTGACCAGGTTTGAGCTCCGTTACCGGTTGTTGAATAAGCAGCCACGATGTCTTTGTCAGATGAAAGGATTCCAACTGCAATTGCTACAGCCTTTGTTGGATCAAACCCCTCGATTCCAATTTCAGTTGTCTTCATTGCAGGGCATGCCTTAGCAAGCTGTGCTTTGAAAGCTGCTGCCTTGGTGTTTTCTTCATCATTTAGGCTTCCCTCAGTGATTGCAACAGTTCCAACATTGCCGTGAATCTTACAAATTGCATCTGCTGGACCAGATCCTGCATTAGGAACTAGCTGAGCAACGGATGCGACATAAGAAGTTGTTCCTGCCTTCGGAATGGCGTGCCATCCAATGATTGGGTAGCCCTTCTTTGCTAGCTTCTCTGCGTACTTGAACAGAACTGGGCTTACTGGATAAACAGCAACTCCGCCCCATTTTCTGGTTGCAAGCTCTGCATCTACGAGAGGCAATGTGCCAACATCATCCCAGTTGGATGCACTTGCATTTCCGACAACCTTGCAATAGAAGCCCTTCTTCTTACATTCAGCAAGGAGTCCTGCCTGCATAAGTCTGTGAACTGGGTGATCCTTCATTGGCTGAACAAACAAAATGCTCTTTGGACGGCCCTTATAACTAACTGCTGCATTTGCACTTGTTCCAACAAAAATTGCAGGAACAGCTAGTGCGAATGCCGCAACTGTTGCGATTATAAATTTCTTTTTCATTTTAACCTTTTCAACCTTTCATTAAGTAGATACTTGTTTATTTCCCTTAGACTCGAATAAAAACTACTTACTTTCCCCTTTCTCGAGAGGAAAGACTGGGATTTCGACCTTTTCTGAATTGCGCATGCGGTTTCTGTAACCTCTACGGAAAACATCTAAGAAGACTGCTAAAACTAAAATTGATCCAACGGCGATTAATTGGAAATTTGGGCTTAAACCACTTGTAACTAGCCCACTTTGGACACACTGAATGAGAAGAACACCCATAATCGCACCTGCGATTGTTCCTACTCCTCCGAACAAACTCACGCCACCCACAACAGTTCCTGCGATCACTGTGAGTTCCCAGCCACCTCCGATACTTGGAGCGCCGGCAGATAAAGTTGCCATCACAAGAATTCCTGAAAGTGCTGAAAGTGTTCCAGCTAAAATAAAGCAGTTCATTTGATACTTCTGCACATTGATACCAACTATTTTTGCTACTTCTGGGTTTCCACCAATTACGTAAAGATTTCGCCCAATTGAAGTTTTGCGAATTACAAAATCGCCAACAATCGAAACTGCAACCCAAATTAGTGCATTCCAACCAAGAGTGAAAAAGAATGAGCTTTCGCCAATGGTTGTCATCACTTCCGGGAGTGGATACACCGGATAACCTTTTGAAACTACTTGGATGAGGCCTTGTGCTACAAACATCATTCCGAGGGTTTGAATAAAGGCCGGAACTCCGGCACGTGTCACCATGAATCCATTAACAGCACCGATTGCTGCACCGAGTGCAAGGCCACCTAGAATTCCGGCCCATACTGGCCAACCCATACTTGTCATTAATTTGCCCGAAGACACAGCAACTAATCCAGCCACCGCACCTACGGATAAATCAAAAACTCCACTGATCAAAAGAAAGGCTTGACCGACAGCAATGATTGAAACGAAAGTGACGGCTTGAACAATTGATCCCATAACCTCTGATGAAAGAAAAACACTATTAAAGGATTGGAAAATAGCTGCACATGAAATCAGGGCGACAATCACGCCTAATTCAGGAACTGCTAACAACCGATAAAAGAATCCTTCGGAGTTTTTGGACTGGCCTTTTTTAATTCGTAAATTGTACACGGTTTACAATTTAGACTAAGCAAGGTAAATAGCAAGGGGTTTCTTGCAGTATTTTAATATTATAAATTTTTGTTATAGAAAAGCATCAAAGTAGAGCGTAAAACTAAAAGTGACCGGTCTTTCAGATGAAAAAATAGGGGTGTCACTCACCCGATCGGTTTCATCTAATTTATCGGTTGGACCCGATGATGGTTCGATCGCCAACCATCGACCTTTCTATCCTGTAAAGGGCCATGCCTTTAAATTAAATTCCAACAAATGGTATTTCTTGAGGGTCAAATGAAAATTGCACCGCGCACTTTTGGTGCGGATTCAACAGGGTAATTTCACCATCATTGGGTGAAGCCAGAACAACCTTGTCGGTTAATGGTTCAGCCAAAGTTATCTGGCTCATGTCATAGCTTCTCCCCGACTCTCCCACCGTGTTCGGCCAGGTGTATGTGTCTAAATGACCTGAGTAACTATCAACTCCATCGCTTCCTATTCGACCGCCAAAACTAAACTCCTTGGTTATTGGCGGATTACCGCTTAATAGAATCTGCATTCCTTCGACAGCGTGAAAAAGTGGATGATCAGACCAAAAACCTTTAAAACTTTCTTGGCCCGTATTCTCGATGACGTATGAAAATACTAGGGAACAATTCTTCAATGTAATCTCTCGATGAAATTTGTACGAGAAAACTTTGCCTGTGGTAGTAGTGACAATTGAATTATCAGATTTCTGGCATGACCAGGCTTGAGACCATAACTCTCCATAATCCGGATAAGTTATATTGGGATCCCCTGGATAAGTATTAATCCCGATGTTTGGGAAGCACTTATTAAACCCCGTGATGTCATGTTCGTCGTAATTATCATTTGGTTGCCTCGCCCTTATGGGGCACGTTGGGTAATCCCATAGCCATTCATAATTGGCTTGCTTGTCTCTGATTTGCACAATTTTTGCACCCAACTCTGGAATAACAGATACTTTTAAAGAATCATTTTTAAGTACTTCTGTTTTCCAGCCTTGAATATATTCGACCATGCATACATTAATGGCGTAGTCTGTTAGTTCTTAGAAGTAGTTCAACAGGAAAGAGAGACCTGATGTGAATTCGGAGAATTATTGGGAAGGTCAATTCTGTATTGTCACTGGGGCTGGTTCAGGCATTGGGCTCGCAACTGCACAATTACTCAGTGATAACGGAGCAACGATTCTAGGTTTAGAAAGAAGTGAAAATGTCGGATCACATGCAAAGGTTTTTTCGGAAAACAAAAACCTCTACCGAAAGTGTGATTTAGAAGTTCCAGAAGATATTGAAAAAGTCTTCGCCGAGTTTAAGAATTCAAAATTAGCCGCTTTGTTTAATGTGGCTGGGTTGCCCACCAATGGGGTAGGTATCGAGGAAACCAGCGTTAGCGACTGGGACAGAATTATTAATGTTAATTTGCGTGCAGTTTTCCTAACCTCCAAACATTCTCTACCTTTGTTTAGAAATAATAGCGGCGGGTGCATTGTGAATGTCTCATCTGTTCATGCTTATTCAACGATGAAGAATCATGCTGCCTATGCCGCATCAAAAGGTGGAATGAATTCTCTGACTTCAGAGTTAGCTATTGAATTGAATCCACAATCCATACGGGTGGTTGGTGTGGCACCTGGATCCATCAGAACACCAATGACAACTACTGATTTGGTGCGAGATGCAGAATTATTGAACAGTTTAGGTTTCCCAACTGATGGAAAATCTATCGGTCACGTGGGAGAGCCGGAAGAGATCGCAAGAATTTTGACTTGGTGCGCGTCTCCTGAAGCATCTTTCATAACTGGCACAACAATTCAAGCAGATGGTGGCTTACTTTCACGACTTGGTTACGAGAAAGGGAATTAAGAGCTTGATAAAAAGTATTAAAGGTTTAGAAGTTGCCGCAAAAATTCAAGCAACTTTAGGTGAAGGTCCTGCCTAGAGCTGTTTTACCAACTACTACCGATAAATTAGCGATTGCCTTAGATGACGGCTTATATCTTGTCGATCTAGATGGAAAGAATTTAGAAAAAAGTTCTCTATTGAGCCTGGAATTCTTGGAAACCGTATGAATGATGCAAAATGCGATCCCAACGGAGTGCTTTTTGCCGGAACTATGGGTGATGGAAATTCACCTACTGGTTCGCTGTATCGAATTGATTCCCATGGATTTACGAGGGTTTGTAATGATGTCACAGTTTCAAATGGACTAGCTTGGAATCCTGATGGATCCAAAATGTACTACATTGACTCTGGGAAAAAATCAGTTCAAGTTTCAGATTTTGATGCATCTAGTTCTTCAATTATTGGTTTTAAAAACTTTATTGAATTTCCAGGCTCATTCGGTATTCCAGATGGCATGTGCGCCGATCGAGAAGGTGGAGTTTGGATCGCATTCTTTGGTGGACAGCATGTGCGAAGATTTTCAGAAGCAGGCATTCAAACCCATGAAATTCAACTTCTTGTACCTCAAATTACTAGCTGTTGCTTTGTTGGTGAAGACACCACAACCCTTTACATCACTACAGCATCAATTGATCTTGGAGATGGGCGAAAAATAGGAAGCGAAGACGGAAATCTTTTTGTGTTGATGTAGGAATCCCAGGTGCGGGAACCGTTCCTTTTGCTCTTTTAAAACTAATCTGCGGAGACGAGGAGATTTGAACTCCTGAAGGCGATTAAACCTTACCTCGTTAGCAGTGAGGCGCACTCGACCGGGCTATGCGACGTCTCCGAGTTGCAAGCGAAAGTTTAGCGGTTAATCCAAATTAATAATGACGTCAGCCTTGGCTCGAGTGGTCTCTATTAACTCGGCATTCCGCGCATCCGTGCCGTTTGCCCAAGCATGTGCATCCGATGGTGATTTGCCGAACTTGATGTGCCTTGACACAAGCCGCGACATTCGTTTGTCGTGGTCGGTCTCTATGAACCAAGACTCCGTAAGCATCTCAGCGACCTGAGACCAACCATCGCTCCTCAAAAGTAGATAGTTTCCTTCGGTTATAACAAGTGACGTGTGGGGGTGGACAACCCCATCTGCAGCAATGGCTTCTTCAATTTCTCGGTGGTATCTTGGAAAGTAAATATCCTCATTAAATGTGGTCTTAATCCGATGCATTAAATTTGAATAGCCGCTGGAGTCAAATGTATCTGGAGCTCCCTTTCTCTCTGCACGTCCAAGAAAGGCCAATTGAGAATTACTTAAGTGATATCCATCCATCGGAACTAAGGCCGTAGTCTCTTTTGGTAATTTTTTTAACAGGTGGTTTGAGAGCGTTGATTTGCCGCAGCCAGGCTTTCCCACTAATCCAATGATCACACGAGGTTCTGTACTTTGAGTTAATGAGATTGCCCGTTCGACTGCGGCTTCAAGTGAGCAAATTTGAATTGTCATCTCTTGCCTCTCTTATTGTCGCCACGCTATCACTTCTTAAACCTTGAGTGATGGATTAATTGCCTCTGCTACGGATCTTAATTGGTAGGGTCAGCAGATGATCCCACAGAGAAAACTCGGCCCTTATCATGTCTCGGCAATCGGTCTGGGCTGTATGCATTTATCGATTCCAAATAAACGAAATCCAAATCTTATCAACGAACCAGATCAAGCAATCGCAGTCATCCACGCCGCCCTTGACGCAGGAATTACCCTTCTTGATACGGCCGATATTTATGCGCCGAGTTGGAACAGTATGGGTCACAATGAAATTCTCGTGGGAAAAGCTTTTCGAAGTTGGAGTGGTACGCCAGAGCAAAAATCGAAAATAGTCCTTGCGACAAAGGCGGGAATTACACGCGAGGAAAATGGAACCATGTTCGGACTTTCTGGCCGAAACTCCTCAAAACATTATCTCTACCGTGCTGTTGAAGCTTCGGCTTCTAAAATGGGTCTATCAAAGATTCCCTTGTGGCAACACCACCGCTCCGATCCTTCAATTTCTTATGAGGAGCAAATCGAAAATGTTCTGAATTTGAAGGAGCACGGTTATGTTGAGGCTATCGGAGTCAGCAATGTCAACGCCGAAATGCTTCGCCGTGCTATTGAAATTGGGGGAACACCAGAGCAAGGCGGAATCGTCTCAGTACAAAATGAGTTCAGCCCACGTTATCGACTCTGGGCCGATGTTATTGATATCTGTACTCAATACGGAATTGCATACTTGCCCTGGGCGCCTCTTGGAGGCACGAATAGTTTTTCAAAGATTGCTACCGGAGAAATGGGTGTATTTAACACAATCGCCGAACAAAGAGGAGTCTCGCCTTATGCAATTACTATCGCTTGGCATTTAGCTCAATTCCCAACGTCAATTCCAATTCCTGGCGCTTCAACATCGGCATCAATTCTGGATTCATTAGTTGGAACCACAATTGCGTTGACTGCCGATGAAATTGCCGAACTTAACCAAAGCTGTCCGCCTGATGGTCCCCTTGAAGGTGAGTTACTGGATTTACCTAAGTTTCGAGCCTGAAAAAACTAGCGTTCTGCACAAGCACTTGACCTTCTTGTAGGCTAAAGCTATGGAAGATAAAACTGCAGAAAACCGTCGTGTTTACGATGTGCCACCCTCTGATGTGTACGCCGATTTTATGACTACAGGTTGGGCGCCATCGCCTCTACATGGAATTACCCAAGATGCGGTTATTCCCTTCTGTTTTGCGCGTCGGATCAAACTTTCTGAGGCTTTTGTAGGGTTACGAATTATTATTCCAAGCGGAAACTCTAAAGTGCGCAGTAATGACACTGATTACCGTTTCCGTCCTCATAGTGCCTTCGTTTATTACACAGGTGTTCAGGGCGAAGAAGTTACATCAGATGCTGTTTTAGTGATGGAGCCAATTGGCGATGCTCATGATTCGATTTTGTATATTCAACCTCGATCAACGCGAGATACCAGTGCGTTTTACAATGATCGCAAATTCGGTGAATTATGGGTAGGACGACGCTACACAACTGATGAAGCATCAGCGCGTTTTGGGATTGAGGTTCGCAAAGTTGATGAGCTTAAAACACTTTTAAAAGATGGCACTCCCGCAGTTGCTTTAAGTGGCATTGATTATCTTGTCGATTCAGTAATTAAGAAAAATCCACGCGGAAGCGAGCTTGAGAATTTTGTATCTGTCGCGCGATTAATTAAAGATGAATATGAGATAAATGAACTACAGAAATCTGTTGATGTGACACATCGTGGATTCAGCGATGTTATTCGAGCGCTACCAGCTGCAGTTGTCACACCTCGCGGCGAGCGCGTGGTAGAAGCTGCCTTTTATGGTCGGGCGCGGATTGAGGGAAATGAGCTTGGTTACGACACTATCTCGGCGGCGGGTTCGCATGCATGTGTATTACATTGGACGCGAAACGATGGTGATGTTAAAACCGGTGATCTGTTATTACTAGATGCGGGTGTCGAGTTAGATTCGTATTACACCGCAGATATCACACGAACCATGCCGATTAATGGAAAGTTTTCTCCTGCTCAACGCTCTTTATATATGTTGGTGTATGAAGCGCAGAAAGCAGGCTTCGCCGCAATCCGAGCAGGAGTTGATTTCCTGGAAATCAATAAAGCGTGCCACACGGTGTTAGCTCAAGGTCTAGTTGATTTGGGGATTTTAACGATCAGCGCTGAAGAATCTATGCGTCCAGAGGTAGGACTTCATAGGCGCTGGACTCTGCACGGTGTGAGCCACATGTTGGGCTTAGATGTCCACGACTGCGCACAAGCTCGTAAAGAGCAATACACCGAAGCTAAGTTGGAAGCGGGAATGGTTTTAACGGTTGAGCCGGGCCTTTATATCCAACCAGATGACGAACTCTTTCCCCCAGAGTACCGAGGGATCGGGATTCGGATCGAGGATGATGTTCTTGTTACTGAGACTGGTTATCTCAATTTGAGCGAGAACATACCTCGCCATCCAGATGCGATCGAGGCCTGGATGGCTTCCCTCCTTAAGTAACGAGCAATAAAACCCGCTAACTATTAGTGAATTTTACATACTTACTTGCAATGGCTAGTACACCCCATTTACTGCCCTCTTTATCCGTGAACACCCACATCGGAAGAATTAGTGTTTGTCCTTGGTTATAAAAAACTCCAAGTTCTAACGTTGCTGAAGAGGCAATTTTAGTTTCAATCATTGCCTCAACCATTGGTTTGCCTTCAATGCTAGAACCAGTCAACCCTCCAGTACGTGGCAAAGCAGGTTCGCTATATGCCACCACTTCGTTACCTGAAATATAGATCGGCCCAAGGTTGCTCCATCGCGCATCCAGAGTTCGCTCTGCTGCATCTTTTGCCGAAACTATTTCGTATCCAGAGATTTTTTCTGTTGGAGCAGCAAACCCATTTATTCCATAAATACCTTTGGAAGAAAGATTGAATCCCAATCTCTGCATTGAAATCTTCGAACCTTCGATTACTAAATTAATATAAACATTTAGGCTTTTGTCCTGTTCTTCAATGACCGCCCCATCAATATTGATGTCAATTCCAAGTAGTTCTACAACACGCTTTAGCTCTTGAATTGCAAACTCGCGCGAGGGAAGCGTAAATTCTTTTGAATCACATACCTTGATGTCTGGTGTGCCCTCTGATCCTGTAGACGAACCTGCCGAATTCACGCAGTCCCAGGGAGATTTACTAGGGTTATAACCGTAGAAATTAATAAGTGATTCAGCATCTACTGTTGCATTAGGGGAAGATCCATCCTGTGAACCAATAAACAGTGATTGCTCCTGCTCAGATACTGGCCCAGTCGCCCCAATTATTTCTGCTACCGCCTTAACTAGTACTTCTCGCTTGACGGAGCTGTTTGCAAAAATATAACCATTAGCGGTGCCGGCATCGCCTTTTAGTTGGGGATCGGTTTGGAGTAAAATCCGACCGAAGCCAAAGTACATGGAGTCCACTTTTGAACTAGCGATACCTGCATCCTGTCGTGTGGGGGCGCCTTCATCTGCGCTCATGACGGTAAAGTTTTGATTCTCGCTTGCTCGGCCAATCCCAATACCTATAGTTCCACTAACTGCAAATAAAGTAATCGCAGCTACATACTTCAGAATTGAGGGTGAAGAATTTCTTTTAATCTTAATTGCCGCCTTGATGCGGGCTTTACTTAATTGATCAAGTTCGCGGGAAGGGTCAGCCTTTTGTAACCTCTCAAAATTATCGCTCATATTATTTCACCATCTCCTCTTCAAATTTTCTTCGGGCGCGACTTAATGCAGCACCCGCACCACTGACTGAAATATTTAAAACTAGGGCAAGTTGATCTGGTGCTAGACCATCCCATGCGGTTAGTCGTAACACCTCACGATCTCGGATTGAGAGTCTTAACCAGGCATCCTTTAAATTCTCATCCTCAATGATTACGTCGGCGATATCATCGCCCTCTATGTCTAGTTCTTCGATCGGGATTTCAACATACTTACGCCGCTTATTTGCAAGAACATTCCAAGAAGTCTTATAAAGCCAGGCAAGCTCCATCTCGGTTGGAATCTCTGCAATCTTGCGCCATGCAATTGTGAAGACTTCGGAGGTTAAATCCTCACAATCCGAGATAGAACTCCGGCGAGTGAAGTACTTATATATGGAGCCCACGTGGGACTCATATATCTGCTCAAATCGAGTTTGAGTATTCATAGCTAATAATGTACTCATTGGCCCTCCAATTGCTATATGTCATGAGTGGAGTCTTTCTTGCATCTCCATTGAAGATTTTTTAGCCGATTTGAAGGCCGTACCAAGCGGCCAGAAGACCAATACCAAGGGATAAAACAAGGTTTAATACCGCCTCTTTGTAGCGGCGCAGTTCATACGCTAAAAAGATATCTAGCATGAAAGTTGACCATGTTGTGAAAGCTCCAGCAAAACCAATCGCGAAGAAATCATAAACTTGTTCACTTTTATTGAATGTGAAGCCAAGTAAGAAGGAACCAAGAATATTAACAAGAAATATCCCATACGGCCGAGATGAAAATCTACGTATGTATTGATCGATTACAAAACGTGCTGGCGCGCCAATCGCAGCACCGAGAATCACATAAAAAGTATTCATGTTCGCGCTGGAATTACTCTTCGTGCTAAAGGAAGAACGATTACAACAATCATCAATGAGAATATTAAGTTATGCGCTAGGAAGAGCATTCCACCTTCGCGCGGTTCCAGGGATTGAGCCGTTACCGCAGAAAAAGTTGTAAGACCTGCGCAAAATCCAGGTAATAAAAGGTGGCGAAGCTCAGTAATGCCTCGTCGCTCCATTAAAACTAAGAGCGCACTTGCAAGTGCAACCCCAATTAAATTTGCTGCCAGAGTACCGTTACGAGTATCAGGTATTGCTATACCGAGCGCGTACCGTACTAATGTCCCTGCGACTCCACCTATTGAAACAAGAACCAGTGATTTCAGAGAGGTAGAGCTTTCTTTGTAACTCCATAGATCAATCGTGTAATGATGCTGATTATGAAAGCGGCAAAGAGTGCCGACCAGAAGTTATTGACATCTAGCTTGTCGCTCCAACGTGCTACAAGCATTAGAATCGCGGCATTAACAACGACGAGAAAAAGTCCAAGCGTTAAGATAACTGCTGGAAGAGTAAGAAGTTTAAGTAAAGAGCCAAGCGTTGCATTGAGTAGTCCAAAAAGGAGAGCTACCCATAGATACGTTGTGAAACCGCCTTTAACATCGATGCCTGGAATCAATGCAGTTGCCACCCAAAAAGCCGCGCTCAATGCGCCCCAACGGATTAATAATTTCATGTATTAAACGATACCGTCTCGCTTGCGAATTTTGGAGCCCAACCACCGAGCTGGATCATACTTAATATCTACAACCCGCTCCTTCATGGGAATAATGGCGTTGTCAGTAATACGAATGTGCTCAGGACAGACCTCGGTGCAGCATTTGGTTATGTTGCACATGCCTAAACCGTGCTCTTCCTGTGCGGTTTTCTTGCGGTTTCGCAATATATCGAGAGGATGCATATCCAGCTCAGCGATACGGATAAAGAATCGTGGACCAGCGAAGGATTTCTTATTCTCCTCGTGGTCACGAATTACGTGGCACGTGTCTTGGCATAAAAAACACTCGATGCATTTGCGAAACTCTTGGCTTCGCTCAACATCGATCTGCTCCATGCGCGCCTCCCCCGGTGATAACTCATCTGGGTGTGCGTATGCCGGGATTTCCATTGCCTTCTTGTAATTAAATGACACGTCCGTGACCAGATCTTTAATTACTGGAAATGCGCGAAGCGGCGTAACTGTGATTGTCTCTTCGTCGCCATATGCTGCAACTTGAGTCATGCATGCTAATCGAGGCTTTCCATTTATCTCCATGGAACAAGAACCACATTTGCCGGCTTTACAGTTCCAACGTACAGCTAAGTCACCCATCTGAGTTGCTTGAACGCGGTGAATTACATCGAGAACTACTTCGCCTTCGTTAACTTCTACTTGAACATCTTGAAGCGCACCATCAGTTGAGTCGCCGCGCCAGATACGAAGTTTAAGCATGCGTGCCATTAATTGGTACCGCCTTTCGCAATTTCCTCTTGTGTCATGTACTTCTCCAACTCATGAATATCAAAGAGGTCGAAGAGTTCTTTAGGTAGTGCAGGCAGTGCTTGTTCGCGAACATTTACTTGTACCCCATCAAATGATGAGATGTGATTGATTTGACGCCACTTGTTGTTCATCCCAGGAAAATCCTCCCGTGTGTGTCCGCCTCGTGACTCTTCACGCAGAATTGCAGACTTTGCAGTTGATTCAGCAACTAACAGCATGTTGTCTAAATCGAATGCTAAATGGAATCCTGGGTTGAATTTACGCCCCCCGCTCACAGAGACATTTGCGCTGCGCTTTCTAATATCTGCAATCTTAGTAATTGCATCTTCCAATTCGCTAGCAGTTCGAATAATCCCAACTAAGTTGTGGGCAACCTCCTGAAGCTCTGCGTGGAGAGCGTAAGAGTTTTCACCGCCCTCGCGATCAAATGGTGCTTGAATCCTTGTCGCGGCAGTTTTAATCGCCGCTTCGCTCACTGGATTCTTACCGTTGCTCTTAAAGTATTGCGCAGCACCGATTCCAGCTCGTCGGCCAAATACCAAGAGATCAGTGAGTGAGTTTCCACCTAAACGATTTGAACCATGCATTCCACCGGCAACTTCGCCCGCAGCAAATAATCCAGGTACTCCGACTGCGGCGGCGGTATCAGGATCTACCTCTACTCCGCCCATCACATAGTGACAGGTTGGGCCAACCTCCATCGGCTCCTTCGTAATATCAACACCGGCTAGTTCAAAGAACTGGTGCCACATTGAGGGCAAGCGCTTCTTAATTACTTCAGCTGATAAACGTTTTGATACATCTAAGAAGACTCCGCCATGTTCGGTTCCGCGACCTGCTTTTACTTCGCTGTTAATTGCGCGCGCAACTTCATCGCGCGGCAACAGTTCAGGTGGACGGCGATTGTTATCTTGATCAACATACCAACGATCGGCTTCTGCCTCATTGTCGGCATAAATCTCCTTGAATACATCAGGAATGTAATTAAACATAAATCGCTCGCCAGCAGTATTAGTAAGGACGCCACCCTCGCCGCGTACCGATTCAGTAACTAAAATTCCTCGAACCGATGGTGGCCAAACCATTCCTGTTGGATGGAACTGTAAGAACTCCATATCAACCAAGTTCGCACCGGCTTTGAGTGCCAACGCGTGGCCATCTCCTGTGCCTTCCCAAGAGTTTGACGTGATCTTAAAAGTCTTTCCTACTCCACCTGTTGCGATAATGACAGTTGGTGCTTCAAATAAAACTTCGGCACCGCTTTCGCGCCAATAACCATAAGCACCTGAAACCTTACCGTTCTCCTTTAAAATATCGGTAATTGTTAACTCCGCAAAGACTTTAATATTGCTCTCCATCGAAGCATACTGTTTGCCATCTTTTTGTTGTAACGCAACTATTTTCTGTTGCATTGTGCGGATGAGCTCTAAACCTGTGCGATCTCCGACATGTGCAAGACGTGGATACTCATGTCCGCCGAAGTTGCGTTGAGAAATCTTTCCCTCATTAGTGCGATCAAAGAGCGCGCCCCATGTTTCTAACTCCCAGATGCGATCGGGCGCCTCTTTGGCATGTAGCTCGGCCATACGGTAATGATTGAGGAATTTGCCTCCTCGCATGGTGTCGCGAAAGTGAACCATCCAATTGTCGTTGTCGTTGACGTTACCCATTGATGCTGCAGCTCCGCCTTCAGCCATTACTGTGTGAGCCTTGCCAAATAGGGATTTACATATGATGGCAACCCGTAATCCTGCCTCGCGAGCTTCAACTGCCGCACGTAAGCCAGCACCACCTGCACCGATGACAAGCACGTCGTATGAGTGACGCTCTAATTCGCTCATTTTAATTTCCTTTAAAAGAAGTAGAAGTTAGTGATTGCACCAGATGCAACCGCGCGGACGTAAATATCGGCACTTGCTACTCCGAAGAGTGAGACCCATGCAAAGTTTTGGTGCTTGTGATTGAGCGCGGAAACAAAAGTCCACGCCTTATAACGCACTGGGTGTTTTGAGAAGTGCTTTAAGCGACCGCCAAGTGTATGACGACATGTGTGGCATGAGAGTGAATAGAGCCACAACATTGTTGTTGAAAATAGAAACACAAGCGTTCCAACACTCATGTGGCCCCACTCTTTATCGCTATTTCTAAATGCCAAGATTGTGTCCCACGTTAAAATTACATTGAAAACCAAGCCTGCATAAAAAAACCAGCGGTGGCTGTTCTGCAAGATGAGAGGTGCACGTGTTTCACCTGTGTACTTTTTATGTGGCTCGGCCACTGCACAAGCAGGTGGTGACAACCAAAATGCTCGGTAATAAGCTTTACGGTAGTAGTAACATGTCATGCGGAAACCAAGTGGGAAGATCAAAATAAATAGCGCTGGTGATATCCCAATTCCAAAATACTTATTATTAAAAGGTTGACCAAAGATTGCTAGTGCGGTTCCAGGTTCGCATGATGTAGATAAGCATGGTGAATAGAATGGTGAGATTAAAGGTTCGGCAAAATAATATTTATTTTCAAATGCGCGAAGAGTTGCATAGATAACAAATGCGAAGAGTACTCCGAAGGTTATGGCCGGTTGTAACCACCATTTATCGGTACGCAGAGTGCGCTCTTTAATCTTCGCTCTACTTGGTGAAAAAACACCTGACATTACAAGCCCCCAGCCTCATTGATTTGGGTAAATCACTAGGGGCTAGTGTGCTCTTGTCGAGAAAAAACGGCTATAAAAATCTACGCCTAGTTGCTATGAACTCAGCCACATGGGTAAAAACTGGCGGAGGGCGTGGGATTTGAACCCACGAAACTTTCGTTTGCCGGTTTTCAAGACCGGTGCACTCGGCCGCTATGCGAGCCCTCCGTGGGAGAGGTTACCTGACTTGGGTCTTATCGAAAAATCGGCGCTAGTTTAGGCAGGTAGTTTTAAAAGCTCTTCAATAACTATCGCCACACCATCTTCCATATGAGGACCAGCAACACCACTTGAATACTTAACTCCGTCAGGATGGCCATCGGCCATTGCATACGATCGTCCACACCATTGAAGCATTGAAAAATCATTGGGGTTATCGCCGAATGAGATGCAATCACTGGAATCAATATTTAGCCGCGCAGCGACTTTTGCAAGTGTCTGCCCTTTAGAAATACCTAAGGCTGAGATTTCAAGTAAAGACTCATTTGCATTTGAGTGGGTTACCGTAACAAGACCCTCGAGTTGAGGAAGTGCAATTTCTAACATCTCATCAGATGTAAGTTCGCTACCGCTGCAACGGGCTAGCATTTTAAAGGCTGGGCCTTTAATTGCATCTTCGATTCGCTCAACTCCAACATTATCTAAACCAATATCCCACCGAGGAACATAAATTTTCTCGCGGTGATAATAATCATGTGACTCGATTGCAAAAGATATTGGTGGGATCGCGATGCGAAGACGTTGGGCAACTTCTACCTGTAACTCTTTTGAAATCATCCACTCTTCTGTGACGGTACTGGTTTTAAGGTCATATAGCATCGCGCCATTGCCACAAATTGCACCACCGAATCCAAAAGCATCACGAATTTCATCCATCCAACGCGGTGGGCGGCCCGTAACGAAGTAAATATGAATTCCCATCGCGTGAGCCTTCGAGAAGGCTTCGATCGTACGCCTTGAAATTGTTCCATCGTATTGAACAATGGTTCCATCTAAATCGGTAGCAATAAGTTTTGGGCGTTTACTCACACCAACTCAAATCGATCTTTATTAAGAAATGGACGCAGTGCAGCAGGAATATTGACTGTTCCGTCGCTATTTTGATGATTTTCTAAAATTGCAACGATCATTCGTGGGATTGCAACTAAAGTTCCATTTAAAGTTGCAACGGCCCTTGTGCCATCAGCGTCCCTGTAACGAATATTTAAGCGGCGGGCTTGAAACTCAGTGCAATTCGAAGTGCTTGTAACCTCTCGATAGGCATTTTGAGTTGGAATCCACGCTTCTATATCGAATTTCCGGTTGGCACTTGATCCAAGATCCCCCGATGCGACATCTATGACACGATAAGGAATCTCCATTGCATTTAGAAAGTCTTTCTCCCACTGTAATAAACGTTTGTGTTCTTCTATGGCTTGATCTGGGTGGCAGAATGAAAACATTTCAACTTTATCGAATTGGTGAACACGAATAATTCCGCGAGTGTCTTTGCCATATGTACCAGCCTCGCGTCGAAAACACGATGAATAGCCAGCGTAACGAATTGGCAGTTTTTCAGCTGGGAGAACTTCGTCCATATGAAATGCCGCAAGAGGCACTTCGCTCGTACCTACAAGGTAGACATCATCTTTTTCTAAGTGATAAACATTTTCTGCCGCTTGACCTAAAAATCCTGTTCCTTCCATCGCTGGTGGGTTTACCAACACGGGTGGAATTACGGGCGTAAAACCCGCTTTTAGCGCGGATGCAATTGCAAAGTTAACAAGTGCAAACTCAAGCATTGCACCCGAACCTGTTAAATAATATGAGCGAGAACCGGCTACTTTCGCACCGCGTTCAGTATCAATTGCACCTAAAAGTTTCCCGAGTTCAACATGATCTCTCGCGATGAAATCAAATGTGCGTGGAGCACCAACATGTTCGATTACTACAAAATCCTCTTCTTTTCCTATTGGCGCAGCTGGATCTAAGACATTAGAAAGCTGCATCACGAGATTTTTAGTTGCATCCTTAAGTTCTGTACGCTTAGTGTCGGCTTCTTTAACTTTCTGGGCCAGTGCCTTTGAATTTTCAAGGAGCGTGGTTTTTTCATCACCTTTTGCCGAAGCAACTAATTTAGACAAAGTATTTTGCTCGGCACGAAGTGCTTCAAACTCATTTATTGCTTTCCGACGATTTTCATCACTGGCCAAAGCTTTGTCTACAATGCTCTCATCCTCAAAACGACCTCGTTGAGATGCTCGTACTACTTCAGGATTCTCACGCAAGAATTTGAGGTCAATCATTTTCCAGCCTTTTCTCGTGGGTAAGAGCCAAGGAAGCGGATGTCTTCACATATCGCACGCAAAGCTTCAACCGTCTCTTTTACAGCAGTGTCTGCAATATGGCCCTCTGCATCGATAATGAAATGGTAATGTCCCAGCTCTAAACCTGTAGGCCGGCTTTGAATAAAAGTTAGATTAACATTCCGTTTAGCAAATTCAGTCAAGATATCTAGAAGCGCCCCGGCGTGGTCTATTCCGATAAATACCGCCAGTGATGTGCGATCTAAGCCAGTTGCTTTTGGAGTCACGCCTGGCTTTGAAACAAGAACGAAGCGAGTAACTGCCCCTAAATTGTCACCAATATTGTCGGCGATTACGCGCAGACCATAGTGCGCAGCGGCTACTGGGGCAGCAATTGCCGCATCAAACTCTCCACGTCCAATTGCTTCGGCCGCTGCCGCTGTTGAGGCTGTAGCTATTAATTCAGCTTCCGGATAATTAGTTGCTATGTATGTTCGGCACTGAGCTTCTGCATGTGGATGGGTTGCAATTCGACGTATGTCAAAAACATCTCTCTTAACCATCAAAGCGAAGGAGACGGGCAAGGTAACTTCACCAACAATTGTTAGTGGGGTGCCTGTAGCAAGTTCGTCAAGAGTCCTAGCGACCACACCCTCAACGGAGTTTTCAATGGGTACCAGAGCAAAATGAGCCTTACCAACTCGGACGGCATCTAGCGCTGCTGTGACATTTGCATAAGGAATGAGCGAGTCGTTAGAAGAGGTAATCTTTTTAAGTGCCGCTTCGGTGAAAGTTCCCTTTGGGCCAAGATATGCATATGTACTCACTTGCTAATGATACCCGAGCACCCTACGTGCATATGACGGATTGTTTGTAATCAGAACTTCTACTCCATTATCTGAACAAAAACGCATGTCATCAGCGTCATCTACAGTCCAAACAAAGAGTTTTCGATGCTCGTGGGTTAACTCGGGCCTTAGTCGTAGATATTCCACGCTTGGTCCTAAGAAATGCGCCGAGGTATATCTACGCATGAGAGCGTTAAAACGATCTTCCAATAAGGCAACTGTTGGTTGTAGTGGATTGATCTTTCTAATATTTTCTATGGCAAGCCAGGAGAAAGACATAATTGTTATCTCATGTAGCTGCACTTCTTGAGCGATGAGTTGCATCACTTTCTTCTCGACTGCACTTCCAGTTGGTACGGGGTGTTTTGTTTCAATTGCTAACTCTTTTTTATTGTCTCTAGCTAGTTCAAGTAACTCATCTAATAGAATTGCCTCTGGGTAGTGGCGTTTTATCTCCAAAAAATCCATCTCGGCAATTCGCCCGCTATAACTAGCCACCCGCTTCATATCGGCGTCATGCCAGAGAACGAGTTGGTTATCTTGTGTCACTCGAACATCACATTCAAAGCCATCGGCCCCATCATCAAGAGCGCCTTGATACGCCCTCATTGTCATCTCAGGAAAATCAATCGATGCCCCTCGGTGGGCGTAAATCTTCATGATTAAAGATTAACAGGGGTTAGGCTTACCTCTTATGGGTGGCTTTTACTTCGATAGCGATGCGCGCTCAGCCCTGGGATTGGTACGAAACGGAAATGAGGATTCGGCTTTTGTCTCTGGCCGTTTAATTGCCGTTGCTGATGGAATGGGAGGCCATGCCGGTGGAGAGGTGGCTTCCAAAATCGCAATTAGAACTCTTGAATCAATGGCTCCGATGCTCACGGATGTAACTATTGATTCTGATTCGGCGCACGACTTATTAATCAACTCGTTGCACACAATCGACACTGAAATTGGCGATTATTCCCGTGAGGCAGTCGAACTACGAGGAATGGGAACTACTTTAACTGCGCTCGTGATTCATAATGATTCAATTGCACTATTGCATGTTGGTGATTCACGGTGTTATCGATTACGCGGAAACACGATTGAGCAGTTAAGTAATGACCATACCGTTATTCAAGAATTACTTTCTCAAGGAGCTATCACCATTACCGAGGCTCTTGAACATCCTCAACGTTCTGTATTAACCCAAGCGCTCATGGGTGAAGGAAACATTGTTCCTGTTTTGCAACTATTTGATGCTAAAGAAGGTGATCGTTATCTTTTATGTAGCGATGGTTTATCGAGTGTTTTGAATGAGAAAGAGATAAAGCTTCTATTAAAGAAACGTGATAAAAAAATCGCAATTAAAGCGCTGATTGATGCAACATATATTCAAGGTGCACCAGATAACATCACAGCTCTTATTGCGGATATCACTCGTGAAGAAGTTACTACAAATGAGTTTTTGGGGGCCGCGCTGTGAGCACAGCACTTCTGGGTGGACGTTACAAGCTCGGTGAGATGATTGGCACCGGTGGAATGGCCGATGTTTATGCCGCAACAGATATAAGGCTTGCACGCGCTGTTGCTATCAAAGTTTTGCGGAGTGATTTAGCCCGCGATCCATCCTTTGTTGCTCGTTTTAGAAAAGAGGCCTTTGCTGCCGCTGGTTTAAACCACCCAGGCATTGTGGCTGTTTATGATTCGGGCGAAGAACCCGCGCCGTATATTGTTATGGAACTTGTCTCTGGTCAGACTCTTCGCGAACTCATACATAAAGGCGAGCGTATTCCGCTTAAACGAGCTCTTACAATTGGTGAAGGAATTTTAGCCGCTCTCGAATATTCGCATGAGCGAGGTATTGTCCATCGTGATATCAAACCTGCAAATGTTATGATTACTGATCAAGGTGATGTAAAAGTCATGGATTTTGGAATAGCGCGTGCGCTTGCAGATTTAGGTGCGACGTTAACAAATACATGGAACATTGTTGGGACCGCCCAATACTTATCCCCTGAGCAAGCTTTGGGTGAAGTTGCAGATCTTCGCAGTGATATTTACTCAACTGGTTGCTTGCTCTATGAAGTTCTCACTGGAAAACCTCCCTTTACGGGTGATACTCCGGTTTCGATTGCATATCAACATGTCTCAGGAAAGTTAGTTGCCCCAAGCGTGCTTCAACCTGATTTGCCACCGGATGTGGATGTAATTTTGGCCGTTGCGCTTGCTAAAAAGGTTGAGGATCGATATCAATCTGCAGGTCTCATGCTCGATGATCTCTTTAAGATCTCGGCGGGGCAGGCTTTAACTACTAAAGCACCTCGGGCAAAGATTTCCAGACGTAAAGTATTAATAACTGCAGTCTCATCAATTCTCGCGATTTCTTTAATCGCTACCGGGTTGATACTGACTAAACCCTCGGAAGATGCAACAACTTTCCCTCAGATTCCAAATGTTGTCGGACTTACTGAGGCCGAAGCTAAAGCTTTGTTATTAGATTACGTGGTCACAGTTACACGAGCACGAGATGCTCAAATTCCTAAAGATCGCGTTGCTAGTCAGATTCCACTTGCCACAGTGCGTGCTCAAAAAGGCTCCGGTGTTGTGCTCACACTCTCAGATGGTCCTGGAGATTCAATAGTTCCGGGGGATTTAGTTGGAATGTCTTTAGCAGATGCCCGAGCTGCATTATCTGCAGTTGGCTTATTAATTGCGCGAACCGAGGCCGTACCTTCAACTGAACCACAAGGAACTGTCTTGAAAGTTACCCCTGAAGGTGGTTCAACAATAACCGCTGGAAGTGGCGTAATTCTACGAATCGCAAATGGTGAGATTGAAGTTCCCGAACTTATCGGAGTCGATGCGATCCAAGCGAAAACACTTCTTGCTCAAGTTGGTTTTTTAGTGAATGAGATTCAAGCCTACGATCCTAATCAACCTCTGGATGTAGTTATTAGACAAGCACCCGATGCAGGTACGACTCAAACAATTGGTAAAACTGTGACAATTACAATTAATACTGCACCTTAAACTTTAACGCCCACAATCGCCGATAGACCAACCGCTTTTTCACGCGCTTGCATGTCTCCACACTCATGTAACCAGTTAGCTAGCATTGCATGTCCATGCTCTGTCAAAACCGATTCAGGATGAAACTGCACTCCTTCGATTGGTAAAGTGCGGTGGCGCATCGACATTACAATCCCAGAATCGGTCTGACTTGTTATTTCAAGATCCTCGCCGACCGTAGCTGGCTCAATGCACAATGAGTGATAGCGTGTTGCCGTAAATGGGGTAGGTAGACCTGCTAGAACTCCTTGGAATTTGTGGTACACGAGTGAAGTTTTTCCATGGAGCAACTCTGGTGCTCGAGAAACAGTTGCACCAAAGGCAACACCGATTGCTTGATGCCCAAGGCAAACCCCAAATAAAGGAATCTTTTTTTCTGCGCAGAATTTAATCATTGCGATACTTACTCCAGCTTTCTCTGGAATCCCTGGCCCAGGAGAGATAAGTACTCCATCAAAATCTTTAGCGGCATCTGCCTGTACCTCATCATTTCGAACAACTATGCACTCTGCGCCTAATTGACCCAGATATTGGACCAGGTTAAAAACAAAGGAATCGTAATTATCGATAACGAGGATTTTTGTTGCCATAGGAGCATTCTTACCCATGGTGTATCTTTCGTGTATGCCTAAATCAAAGCTCCGTAAGAAAGTTATTGAAAAGCACTCCCATGAGGCTCAGATCGTCGTTGACGCTCCACATGCCCCGCTTGAGAGCCCAAAGTGGCTCGCTCCGACCATGGTGGCTGGCTTTTTAATTGGCCTTTTTTGGATAGTCATTTTTTATGTTACTCAAACTCGTTATCCAATCCCAGGAATTGGCGCCTGGAACATGATTGTTGGCTTCAGTTTCATTGGTGTTGGCTTCACTCTAGCAACTAGGTGGAGGTAGAGATAACCCTCTAAATTACAAGGGTGTAACTCTCTCCACACTGTGGATAATCGCTGTGGATAACTCTTAGCGCTTATGTAACACAAACTTGGCGCTAATTAAGCCGCCGATTAATCCTCCGAGATGGGCTTTCCAATCTACTCCTCCTAGGGCAAAGCCAATTACAAAATTGAGTCCGATGATCACATATATAGATCGAACCTCCGCACCGATTCTATTTCCAACGATGACCATAGCTCCAAATAAACCAAAAATCGCTCCTGATGCACCGACAGAATAACTAGTTGCTGATGCAAAATAAGCCGATGTTAGTGACCCTGTTAAAAGCGAGAAGAAGAAAATAATCAACAGTTTATTTTTTCCAAATGCATCTTCAATTGGATTTCCTAAAACCATTAACGCATACATATTAAAACCTAGGTGCAGTAAACCTGCATGTGTTAGTGCCACAGTAATCAATCTGTACCACTCATTGGTTGCTTTTAAATAGTCGATGTTCGGTAAAACTAAATGTACTTCGATTTCTGGAACAATCATCTGCAGCAGAAATGCACCGCTGATAATTGCGATTAAAGAATATGTTGCAGAACGTTTAAGCAATGGTGATGCTGTTGATCGTGATGTCGGTTACTGGCTTATCTTGCGCACCAGTCTTAGTTTTGCCGATTGCATCTACTACTGCCTGGCTAGCCGAATCTTTAACCTCACCGAAGATTGAATGCTTCCGGTTTAACCATGTTGTTGGTGCGGTGGTAATGAAGAACTGTGAACCATTGGTTCCCGGTCCTGAGTTGGCCATTGCTAGGATGTATGGGCGATCAAAGACTAACTCTCCGTGGAATTCATCTGCGAAGCGGTAACCAGGACCGCCAGTTCCTTTTCCAAGTGGATCTCCACCTTGAATCATGAAGCCGTCAATGACGCGGTGAAAAATTGTTCCGTCATACAAATTAGCCTTTGTTGTTGAGCCGGTTCTTGGATCTGTCCACTCCTTAGCGCCGGTAGCTAACTCAACAAAGTTGGCAACGGTCTTAGGTGCGTGGTTTGGGAATAGCTCAACGACTATGTCGCCGAGAGATGTATGAAGGGTTGCGCTATTTGTCATGTGGAGACCAGGGGAATCGAACCCCTAACCCCCGCCTTGCAAAGGCGGTGCTCTACCAATTGAGCTAGGTCCCCGTATTAGAACGGGTGGGCCTAGATGGACTCGAACCATCGACCTCTTCCTTATCAGGGAAGCGCTCTAACCAGGCTGAGCTATAGGCCCGCATAAAAGATCTCTCTTTAATGCAGAAGCGCAAGGTTACCTTGAACTTCGCTAACTCCCAAAATGGAGAGTTAGGCCCTACAACTTCAGGTGTGAACCATACTAAGTTTTTGGGGAAATCTCATCTTCACTATTTTTAGTCACTGATACCAAGGTAACGCCTTCATCTAGATTGACTAAACGGACACCCATTGAATCTCGGCCGGTTTGACGAACCTGTGCAGCTGGTGTTCGCATTACTGTTCCCGCCGATGTGATGGCTAAAACCTCATCCTCATCACGTAATACAAGAGCGCTCACTAATAATCCACGTGAGTTTTCATCTATTTTGGCAGCTTTAATACCAATCCCGCCTCGTCCTTGTAGTCGATACTCATCAATTGGAGTTTTTTTACCGAAACCGCCATCAGTTGCAGTAAAGACAAATGAGTGTGCTGCTAAATCACTATCAATTCGAGCCATAGTTAACAATGAGTCTCCGCTTCGAAACTTCATACCGATAACACCACTAGTTGATCTACCCATTGGGCGCAATGATCCATCGTCTGCGGTAAATCGAAGTGACATTCCCTTTGTTGATACTAATAGAAGTTCATCTTCTTTATTAATAAGTGATGCGCTAACAACTTCGTCATGTGGTTTTAATGAGATTGCTATTAAGCCTCCAGTGCGAGGAGAGTCAAATTCAGCAAGTGGAGTTTTCTTAATAAGTCCACCTTTCGTTGCTAGCACTAAGAATGGTGAGATTGTGTAATCTTTGAGCGCTAATACCTGTGCAATTCTTTCTTCGGATTTGAAGGCCATTAAATTCGCTACGTGTTGGCCCCGTGCATCGCGTCCTGCATCTGGGAGTTCATGAACTTTTGCACGGTAGACACGGCCTTGGTTAGTAAAAAACAACAACCAATCATGAGTTGATGCAACAAAGAAATGATCTACAACATCATCTTCTTTTAATGCGGCCCCTTTTACGCCGCGGCCTCCACGTCGTTGAGATCGATAGAGATCTGCCATTGTGCGCTTGGAATAACCACCGCGAGTAATCGTTACGACCACATCTTGATTTGGAATCAAATCTTCAGCGCTAAAGTCACCTTCGCTGGCTACAATCTGCGTGCGGCGCTCATCTCCATATTTAGTAACGAGCTCTATAAGCTCATTTTTGACTATTCCACGTTGTTTATCCGTGCTAGCCAAGATTGCATTTAATTCAACGATGTCGGACATTAAAGAGTCATATTCATCATTAATTTTTTGTCGCTCTAGAGCAGCAATACGGCGAAGTTGCATATCCAAAATTGCATTAGCTTGAATCTCATCAACATCCAGTAACTTCATTAAACCTGTTCGCGCCTCTTCAGGAGTTGTAGAGGCACGGATTAATGCGATTACGGCGTCGAGGGCGTCGAGGGCTTTTAGATAACCCTGCAAGATGTGTGCTCGGCGCTCCTTTTCAGCTAAACGGAACTTAGTGCGGCGAACGATTACTTCGACTTGGTGTTCAATGTAATAACGAATAAATTCATCAAGGCGCAAAGTACGTGGAACACCATCGACGAGCGCTAACATGTTAGCGCCGAAAGTATCCTGTAATTGGGTGTGTTTATATAAGTTGTTAAGAATCACTTTAGGAATCGCGCTATTGTGCAAAACAACAACTAAGCGTTGACCTAATCGCTCGTTGCCTTCGTCGCGCACATCGGCGATACCTTTAATTTTTCCATCTTTGACTAACTCCGCGATTTTAAGCGCAAGGTTGTCGGGGTTAACTTGATATGGTAATTCGCTAATAACTAAACATGTGCGTTTATTAATCTCTTCAACTTGTACGACTGCACGCATTGTGATCGAACCTCGGCCTGTGCGATAAGCATCTTCAATTCCACCACGTCCAACAATGAGTGCTTTTGTTGGAAAATCTGGACCTTTAACTATTTTAAGAAGTTCACTAAGAAGCTCTTCTGGTTTTAACTCTGGGTGTTCAAGTGTGTACACAACCGCTTCGCCGATTTCGCGTAAGTTGTGTGGGGGGATATTAGTAGCCATTCCTACGGCGATTCCCGCGCTTCCGTTAACTAAGAGGTTTGGGAATCGTGACGGTAAAACAGTTGGCTCTTGAGATCGGCCATCATAGTTAGGTACAAAGTTGACGGTATCTTCATCGATATCGCGCATCATCTCCATAGCTATGTGAGATAAGCGAGCTTCGGTATAGCGCATTGCCGCTGCCGGATCGTTGCCGGGTGAGCCAAAGTTTCCATTGCCATCGATTAATAAATACCGAAGTGACCAATGCTGAGCGAGGCGGACAACTGAGTCATAAATAGCCGTATCGCCATGTGGGTGGTAATTACCCATAACATCACCGACGATACGTGAGGATTTGTAGTAACCCTTATCCGGGCGGTAACCCGCGTCATACATCGCGTACAAGACGCGGCGGTGAACAGGTTTTAATCCATCTCGCACATCAGGAAGTGCCCGACCAACAATGACTGACATCGCATAGTCAAGATATGAACGCGCCATCTCTACTTGTAGGTCGACGGTCTCAATCTTGTCGAAGGACTGTAAATTCTTTGGGTTTAATTCATCCATTAGATATCCAAGAATCTAACATCTTTGGCGTTTCGTTGAATAAATGCGCGACGCTTTTCTACATCTTCTCCCATAAGAACTGAAAATAAGTCATCTGCTGCAGCCGCATCTTCAAGCATCACTTTAATGAGAACTCGGTGCTCAGGATCCATTGTTGTATCCCACAACTCTTTAGCTGGCATCTCACCTAAACCTTTAAAACGTTGGATTCCATCTTCTTTAGGAAGACGTTTTCCATTTTCTAAACCTATTTGAATCATTCCATCGCGCTCGCGGTCGCTAAATGCGTATTCAACAGGTTCTTTTCCGCCCCACTTTAATTTATATAAAGGGGGTTGAGCAAAATACACAAAACCGTTTTCAATTAATGGGCGCATAAAACGAAAAAGTAAAGTTAGTAAGAGCGTACGAATGTGTTGACCATCCACATCAGCATCGGCCATTAAAATGATTTTGTGGTAGCGCAGTTTTGCAATATCAAAATCATCGTGAACTCCTGTGCCAAGGGCAGTTATCAACGCTTGCACTTCGTTATTTTGTAAGACTCGATCTATACGTGCTTTTTCAACATTGAGAATTTTTCCTCGGATGGGTAGCACGGCTTGGTTACGCGAATCGCGTCCACCTTTTGTTGATCCACCAGCTGAATCACCTTCAACAATATAAAGTTCGCATTTTTCTGGATCGGTCCATTGGCAGTCCGCCAATTTACCTGGCATCCCACGGCCTTCAAGTAAACCCTTTCGATTTCGGCTTAAATCGCGGGCTTTTCGCGCCGCAACACGTGCAGCCGCAGCATCAATACTCTTCCGAACAATTTCTTTGCCCTCGCTTGGGTTTTGTTCAAACCACGTCGTTAACTCTTCATTTACAACTTTTTGTGTAAAAGTTTTGGCAATTGTATTTCCTAGTTTTGTCTTTGTCTGTCCTTCAAACTGAGGGTCAACTAATTTAATTGAAACAATCGCAGTTAAACCTTCTCGGACATCATCTCCAGTTAAGCGATCCTCTTTCTTTCTGATAAAGCCTTGTTCTTCGCCAAATTTATTCACTACGGATGTTAGTGATGTTCGAAATCCTTCTTCGTGTGCACCACCCTCGTGGGTGTGAATAGTGTTTGCGAATGTGTATACAGATTCACTAAAACCTGCATTCCATTGCATGGACACTTCTAGTTCAATCTTATTTTTAGTATCTTCGGCAGTAAAAGAGATAATAGATTTGTGTGTTTCTCCGCGGGTTGAGTTTAAATGTTTTACAAAGTCAGAGATTCCGCCATGGTACTGATAGCGAACTGTTAGTTGTTCACCTTTTTCGTCAACATGGCCTGCGCGTAGATCGGTTAAAGTTAAAATTAGACCTTTATTAAGAAAAGCCATTTCCCGTAATCGTGTAGATAAAATTTCGAAAGAAAAATCCGTAGTTTCAAAAATTTCTTTTGATGGCCAAAAGCGTACGGTTGTTCCTGAGGCTGTTGAAGGCTCTCCTTTTTTCACTGGCGCAGTTGGAATACCGAGTTTGTAATCTTGATACCAGAAACTTCCATCTCGTTGAACTATCACAGAGAGATCTGTGCTGAGTGCGTTAACTACAGAGATTCCAACTCCATGCAATCCACCGGAAACTGAATATCCACTATCGCCAAATTTTCCACCCGCGTGCAGCGTTGTGAGTACAACTTCGAGTGCGGGTATCTTTTCAATGGGATGAATATCTACCGGGATCCCTCGGCCATTATCAATTACTTCTACTCCACCATCTGCCATTAATGCGATATTAATTTCAGAGCAGTAGCCAGCTAGAGCCTCATCAACTGAGTTATCTACAACCTCATAAACTAGGTGGTGGAGCCCCCTCTCGCCGGTGGAGCCGATATACATCCCTGGGCGTTTACGAACGGCCTCCAGGCCTTCAAGGACAGTAATCGCGCTGGCGTTATAGGAGTTCTCGACCATCTCGCTCCTTTTCACGCTGTGAGCCCAAAGACCTTATAAAGGCGTCTGGAGGGGATAATCCCATCTGCAAGGCTTCATCATATACGTAAAAGCGAGGGAGAAATACCCGAAAAAGGGGCTCTATGTGGGTATAGCCGAGCGTTGAACGCTTTGGTGAGGGTGCCTATTAGCCGTATGTATCTCTTGGGCCTCTAGCGTTGCGAATTGTTCGAATCCCTTTTTTCCATGTGGGTCCGTGAGGGCCTATAAATACTAGTTTTTCAACCGTGGCACCTGCTGGATCCCTCTGGATTGTGGTCAAAAGTTCGCTTGCTACCAGAGATAGTTGAACGGCCCAGGCTGTGGATGAGCTTTGAATAGTTAGCACTCCACCTGAAATAGAGATAGGTGTTGCGTGTTGACTAATTTCAACGCCAACAATCTGGGGCCATGTAATAAATAAATTTCCTTCAGCTAATCCACTGTCCCACTCTCGCTCTGTGATGAGATTATTTAGAACTCCACCAATTAACTCTGGATCCCCTGGTTCTCCAACGCGTCGAGTAGGCGTAGGAGTATTTTTCTTTCGGGTCGCCCCTGTTTTAAAGCTATTAAACAAATCAAGAGCTAAGTCTCGTTTACTCATTAACTTTTACCTTTCTTCACTAACCCTGGTGTTATATAAAATCGATGGGTTAACAACTCAGATGGTAAATCGATCTCAACTGCAGCAGTAATAATAGTTTGTTCTGCAATTGTGGTCGCTGACATTAATTGAACTCTTCTTGAAGTATCAAGTTCAGCAAACACATCATCTAAAATTAAAATGGGTTCTGAGCCCTCGCTTTTAAGTAAGTTGAATGAGCCAATTCGTAAAGATATTGCTATAGACCATGATTCCCCGTGGCTTGCATACCCTTTTGCTGGAAACTCTCCGAGTTGTAAATGTAAATCGTCGCGGTGCGGACCAATTAAAGAAACCCCTCGCTCTATCTCTTGATAAGCAACCTCTTCTAAACGTTGTGATAAAACAGAAACATTGTTCTCAACATCATTACTAAGACCTTCCGTGCCACTTTTGTAGGAAATTGAGGCGGGTTTAACTTCATTTAAATTAGCGTAGTTTTTGGCGACCCAAGGATTAAGTACTTCAATAAGCGCGATTCTTTCCGCTGACAACTCAGCGCCGAATTTAATTAGTTGTTCATTCCAAGGAACAAGAGCGTTGGTTGAAGCGCGAGTTTTTAGTAATGCGTTTCTTTGTTTAACCACACGTTCGTAATCTGAGATAACACCAGCTAAACGAGGTGAGCGAGTTATTAATAATCGATCTAGAAAATCACGTCTGATCCCTGGTTCGCCTCGAACTAAATCTAGATCTTCAGGTGAAAAATAAACAACTTGGCAAGCCCCTAAAATATCCCTTTGGCTTCGGGTTGGATTGGAATTTATCCGCGCACGATTGGCTTTACCGCTGTTTATTTCTAAATCAACCTGCAAAATTCTTTCATCTCTTTCAATCTCGACGCGAATAATCGCTTGTGATGCGCCTAAAGTGATAAGTGGTGTGTTGTTTGAAACTCTATGTGAGGATAGAAATGAGAGGTAAATCAAAGCCTCTGCAATATTAGTTTTTCCAGAACCGTTGTCTCCGATAAAGGTTGTGACTCCTGGCGGGAGCTCTAGCTCTAAAAAAGGGTATGAGCGGAAGTTGGTTAACTCCAACTTATTTATACGCATATAAAACTCTGTGTTTAAGAGGCGTAGCGCATAGGCATTAACAAATATCGATAATTTTCAATCAGTGCGCCATCCTTATCGCTCTTACCCATTAAAATCGCTGGTTTGTTCGCTCCGGTAAATGAGATTTGAACAAATTTTGTCCCCACTGCAGTCAAACCGTCGGCTAGAAATGTTGGGTTGAAGGCTATAGATATAGCCTCTCCTGTTAACAGGATGTCAATAACCTCGGTAGCTTGAGCTTCTTCACCCGCTCCAGCCTCTAATGAGAGCGAGTTATTATTAAAATCTAAGCGAAGAGGAACGGTTTTGTCTGTAACTAGAGCTACTCGTTTTACAGAATCTAGAAGTGTCGCTACGTCAATAACTGCGGTGGTCGTAACTTCTTGAGGTAGTAAGTGTCGATAAGGGGGAAAGGTTCCATCCAACATGCGAGATGTCATTGTTTTACCATCGCTTGCAAAACCTGCTAATCGATCATTGCTTGTGTTTGGAGCGAATGACACTGAAACGGTTTTAGTTCCAGTTAAAGATTTTGCCGCTTCGGCGATTGTTCGTGCTCTCAAAAGCGCAGTTGTAGAAAAGTTTGGTGTTGTTGGCTCCCATTCAAACTCTCTAACTGCTAATCGATATCTATCAGTGGCAGCTAAAACCACGGTTTCAGCGTTAACGTCAATATGTACACCTGTTAGTGTTGGAAGTGAATCATCTCTCCCCGCCGCTATAGCTACTTGAGCAACTGCCGCCGCAAAAACATCGCTGGTTATAACCCCGGTCGTATCTGGTAACTCTGGAAGGTTTGGATACTCGTCCACCGACAGAGTTGGTAGCGTGAATTTCGCACTCCCACACGTTACTAATACGCGTGTTCCGTCGAGTACAAATGTGATTTGCTTACTTGGTAAAGAGCGTGAAATTTCTGCAAGTAGCCTTCCCGGTACTAAAACCTTCCCGCTCTCTTTAATCTCTGCGTGAAAATGCGATTTGCTGGCCGTCTCTAAATCCGAAGCTGACAAATAAACCTGATCGCCCGTTGCATCAATAACAATGCCCAATAACTCTGTTTTTATAGGTCTCGCCGAAAGGCTCCTTGATACCCAGTTAACCCCATCAACTAAAACAGACTGTTCAACGGTGAAATTCATGGCGCACTCCAATTCAGTGAAAGGTTCGTTCCACATCCAGATCTATATATATAAAGGTAGTCGTAGTAACCACAAGGATTTACTGTGGAGAAAATATAAACACCCTGCTCACAACGGAGTGTGGGAAGGGATAACATGTGGAGAAAACAGAGAAAATTGTGGATAACTCGTGCAAACATAAGCCTAAACACCACACCTCTCTATAGAACCGGTTGTGTTACCCACACAAATAACGAAAAACCCCATAATTATCCACAACTTATCCACAGCTGGGGGCAAGTTCGAGAAGGACAGAGCCGTCGATTACGGCAATCATCTCGCCTGCTGCTTAATCCTATTGGTGAGCTCAGTGACCTGGTTATAGATCGATCTACGCTCAGCCATTAATTGACGGATCTTGCGGTCGGCATGCATAACCGTTGTATGGTCACGCCCACCGAATGTTTGGCCGATCTTTGGTAATGAGAGCTCAGTTAACTCGCGGCATAAGTACATCGCTATCTGTCGGGCATTAACCAGTACTCGCGAGCGAGAAGTCCCACACAAATCATCAATCGTGAGTGAGAAATAGACTGCGGTTTGAGCCATGATCGTCGCACCTGTTATCTCTGGATTTCCTTCATTAGGGATTAAATCCTTTAAGACAATCTCGGCTAAAGAGAGATCAACACTTTGACGATTAAGGGAGGCAAAAGCCGTCACACGTATCAACGCACCCTCTAACTCTCGGATGTTAGTTGAGATTTTACTCGCAATGTACTCCAGAACATCATCGGGGGCGTTTAATTTATCTTGCGCAGCCTTTTTGCGAAGGATAGCGATACGTGTCTCAAGCTCAGGTGGCTGAATGTCGGTGATTAAACCCCACTCAAACCTGCTCCTCAATCGATCTTCTAAAGTAGTTAATTGTTTTGGAGGACGGTCACTCGATATTACTATTTGTTTATTAGCATTGTACAAAGTATTAAAAGTATGAAAAAACTCTTCTTGTGTCCGCTCTTTGTTTTCTAAAAATTGAATATCATCAACAATTAAAACATCAAGATCACGATAACGGCGCTGGAATGCCGATGCTTTGTCATCTCGAATAGAGTTAATAAAATCGTTTGTAAACTCCTCAGAAGATACGTATCGAACCCGCACATTTCCATATAACTCTTTAGTGTAGGCTCCAATAGCGTGCAGGAGGTGGGTTTTACCTAATCCTGAATCCCCATAAATAAATAATGGGTTGTAAGCCTTTGCTGGAGCCTCAGCAACTGCAACCGCGGCAGCATGTGCAAAACGGTTGGAAGAACCAACAACAAATTTCTCAAATGTGTATCGTGGATTGAGTTGGGATAACTCCCCGGTCTGCATTTTTTCTCCTGGCGCATCATCGCGACCAGTACCCACTTTCGGTGCTAAAAATTCAATATCAACTTCAGGTGTGGGCAGAGAAGAAGTTTCTAGAGTTTCATCAACAGTCACCGCGATGTTGATTTTTTCACCAAGCTCACGCGTTAGGAATTCACTAACAGCCCCACGTAAACGACTCTCTAAGACATCCTTAGCAAAGAGATTTGGGGTGGCGACCAAGAGGGTTGTTTGATCACTGTTGTGCAGAAGACCTAAAGGCTTTGACAGTTGAAGAAAGGCGCGGTGTTGAGGTGCATCTAAGGCAACATCTTCAATCACCCGCCCCCATAAAGCGCTGAGCTCTATCCCTTTAACGTCCACACGAGACCTCTCTGATATCCACAGGGTTATCCACAACCTGTGGTCTAAACCTCAGGTTGAGCCCTAAAAACTCCCTAAACCAGGAAAACCTGTGGAGAGAGATGAAAAGTAGAGCGAAAAGGTAAAAATAGCAACTAGTTATCCACAGCACAAGAGGCTATTGGGCGAGAGAGTTGAGTTTGACCGGCTTATCCCCAGACCTCTACCGTTACACCCTCGCTTCCCCCGTATTTTTGACCGCACAACTTTTATGTTTTTTAGGAGCCTCACATGACAAAACGTACCTTTCAACCTAATACTCGGCGTCGCGCCAAGAAGCATGGCTTCCGCGCCCGCATGGCAACTCGCGCAGGTCGCGCAGTTCTTGCCGCACGTCGCGTCAAAGGTCGCTCTCGACTTTCGGCATAGGGTTTTTTAAGACAGATCCTGGTGCTAGCTAAAACTGCACGGCTTACCGAGAGCGGAGATTTCGCCCGCGCAACAAAAACCGGCCTTCGATGTTCTACAGCCAACTTTGTCGGCTACTTGTATATCAACGCGACCTCTACCGAACCTGCCCGAGCAGGATTGATTATTAGTAAATCTGTGGGTGGGTCAGTAGTACGTCACCGGCTAGCACGAAAAATCCGACATTGCTTACACGATCAATATGCACAACTTCCCGCTGGAAGCTTGTTAGTCATTAAAGGCTTAAATAAATCGGCAACTGCGAACTGCCAAATTGAAATTAGTGAAGTTGTTAGTTTATTAGTGAAAAAAACACATGAACGGGCGAGTAAGAAGTGAGAAAACTTTTAACCGCCCCAATTAAATTTTACCAAAAATGGATTTCCCCAATGTTTGCTCCGAAATGCAAGTACTACCCATCGTGTTCAAGTTACGCAGTGTCAGCAATAGAAGCTTATGGAATCAAAGGAGTTGCAATGAGCGCGTGGCGTTTAGTGCGGTGCAATCCATGGTCTTACGGCGGCGTTGACTACGCAGTTAAAGAAAAGGTTGGAGTTTAATACATGGATAGCATCCTAAAACCCTTATATATCGCTGTTTCTTGGGTGATTGTCACACTCCACGACCTACTCTCTCCAATATTTGGTACAGATAGCGGAGTCTCATGGTCACTCGCGATCGTGGGTCTTGTGATTCTCATTCGAATTATTTTGATTCCACTCTTCGTTAAACAAATAAAGAGCCAACGAGCATTAACTGCGCTTCAACCACATATGAAAGAGATTCAAAAAAAATACAAAGATGATCGCCAAAAACAATCTGAAGAGATGATGAAGCTTTACAAAGAACACAAAACTAATCCGCTTGCATCATGTTTTCCAATTCTTGCTCAAGCGCCAATCTTTTTTGCACTTTTTACAGTTCTGAACGGAATTGGAAAAACACCACCAGTTAAACACGGCGTACTTACTCAAGAGGATGTAGTCAGTGCGGCAAACGCTAAATTCTTCGGTGCGCCAATTTCACAAACTTTTCTTGGCACCGACATCACAACAGTTAAAGTAGTTACAGTTATTTTGATTGCATTTATGTCGTTAACAACCTTCACCACTCAACGGCAGTTGATGTTAAAAGGCATGCCAAAAATGGATTCCAGTAATAATATGATGCTGCAACAACAAAAAATTATGTTGTATGCGTTCCCAGTTATTTTTGCGATCTCAGGAGTGAACTTTCCTATCGGGGTTTTAATTTATTGGTCGACAACAAATCTTTGGACATGGGGGCAACAGTTCTATGTCATTAAACGAAACCCAACGCCTGGATCCCCGGCCTATGAAGAGCTCCAAAAGAAGAAAACTAAAAAATCCGGAGTTATCCCAAGCCCTGAAGCTGAAGTTATCGAGCCAACCGAGGAGCTCAAAGGCCAAAGAAATCAACCAAAAAAGAAGAAAAAGAAGAATAAATAGATATCAGTCTAATTAGGACAAATCACCCCAATATATACTAATTTACAACAAACCCGACAGGGAGAGCACAATGGCAAAGATTAAAAAGAGTGATGAGAGCACAATTGAGGGTAATGCTGAGAAAGTTGAACCCACAGAAGCAGTTGAATCCCAGGAGAGTAAGGGCGTTAAGGGTGTTGCACGATTAGAGGAGGAGGGCGACATCGCCGCCGACTACTTAGAGGCACTCCTTGATATAGCCGATCTTGATGGCGATATAGATATCGATGTCGAGAACGATCGCGCCTCACTTGCTATCGTTGGTGGAAAACTACGGCATTTAGTTGGCGCCGATGGTGAGGTTCTAGATGCAATTCAAGAGCTCACGCGTTTGGCGGTACAGACGTCAACGGGTGATCGATCCCGCTTAATGCTAGATATCGATAATTTCCGTGGCAATAAACGCACCGAGCTAAAAAAATTAGCACAGGAGATGGCAGAAGAGGCTAAATCATCTGGCAAATCCATCAAACTTGCACCTATGAACGCCTTTGAGCGTAAAATTATTCATGACACCATCCAGGAGTTAGGTTTGACAAGCGAATCTGACGGAGAAGACCCTAACCGCTTTGTAACCATTTATAGCGCATAAGTGGATGTTTCACGTGAAACCCTTATCGAACAGTACTTTCCAGATACCGTTCGAATAAAGGCCTACGCTGATTTTCTAGCGGGGCCAGGGATTGAGCGTGGTTTAATCGGTCCGCGTGAGGCTGATCGAATCTGGGAGCGTCATATCTTCAACTGTTTATCCGTCACACAACTGCTCACAGAGGGCTCAATCCTTTTTGATGTTGGATCTGGGGCGGGGCTCCCTGGAATAGTTATTGCGCTTGCGCGGCCCGATCTGCATGTAACCCTTATTGAGCCGCTTGAGCGGAGAGTTGAATTTTTGAAAGAGGCCGTTGTAGGCCTAGATATTGAGGTATTTAGAGGACAGGCCCAAGATTTTCGTTCAACGGCGCACTATGTTACTGCTCGAGCCGTCGCCCCGCTAGAAAAACTCAAGAGGATCACCTGGCATTTGCTGAAAACCGGTGGTTCACTTATGGCAATAAAGGGTAAATCTGCCGAGGAGGAGATGAAGAGCGTTCCTAAATCCATCCTCCACGAGGTGAATCTCGATGGCATTGAGCTCGGGCGTATCGTTGAAGTGCGCAAAGGTGCTTAACTAACCCCTGTGGATGATTCACGTGAAACAAAGCCAGTTGTAGGGGTTCGACGCCTCAAAGAGGCGATGGATAAGCCTTCAGCATTGCGCATTATTACCGTTGCAAACCAAAAAGGCGGAGTAGGTAAGACCACAACAACGGTAAATCTCGCAGCAGCTCTTTCCATGGGGGGCTTAAGAGTTCTAGTTATTGATCTAGACCCTCAAGGCAACGCCTCAACAGCTTTGGGTGTTGAGCACCTCGATAACACGGGGATTTATGAAGTTCTCATGGGTGAGGCAACAATGCAGTCCTGCCTTCAAAGAGTCAAAGCCTTCCCGTCCCTTGAGTGCATCTCATCGAATACATCTCTGGCCCAAGCTGAAATTGAACTAGTGCCAATGGTCGCTAGAGAGACCCGACTAAAAGAGGCGATTGAGGAGTTAATTGCAGCGCGTGCAGAACAGGGAGCGGCGCTGGATTATATTTTTATCGACTGCCCTCCAAGTTTAGGATTACTAACAATAAACGCATTAACTGCGGCGAAAGAGTTGTTAATTCCAATTCAATGCGAGTACTACGCGTTAGAAGGTTTGTCACAACTTCTAAAAACTTTTGAACTTGTAAAGAAGCGTCTCAATGCAGATTTAAAACTCTCAACATTTGTATTAACTATGTTCGATGGACGAACACGTTTAGCAAATGATGTTGCAGATGAAATCCGTAAACACTACCCAGCAGAACTTATCGACATACCAATTCCTCGAGCGGTGCGCATATCTGAAGCACCAGGATTTAGACAGACAGTGATGACATATGACGCATCATCACCGGGAGCGGTTGCATACATGGCAGTAGCCAGAGAATTAGCGTCACGCGCAAAAGTATTTGATTCCAATGTTGTTTCAATACATTACAAACGTGAAGGTGAGATCGCATAATGGCTCGTCGAGGTGGACTAGGAACAAATCTTGATGCATTAATTCCAACATCACTTACAGTTGAAGGTCAAGAAGTTGCTAGACACGATGAAGTTGATATTAATTTAGTATCCCCAAACCCCCGTCAACCCCGTAAGCATTTTGACGAAGAGGCACACAATGAATTAATAGCTTCAATAAAAGAGATCGGCATTTTGCAACCTCCAGTAGTTCGCCAAACAACTGATGGAAGATTTGAATTAATTATGGGCGAGCGGCGTTTCCGTGCCGCTAAAGCAGCAGGACTTACAAAAATTCCAGTGATTATCCGCCAAACGTCAGATAATGAACTACTCCGAGAAGCACTCATTGAAAACATTCACCGGAGTCAATTGAATGCAATCGAAGAGGCCGCCGCATATTCGCAGCTACTTAATGATTTTGAATGCACACACGACGAACTTGCTCGAAAACTTGGCCGCTCGCGTCCTTTAATCTCGAACACAATTCGCTTATTAAATCTTCCTATTTCGGTACAAAGCAAAGTTGCTGCAGGGGTAATTAGCGCAGGCCACGCACGTGCCTTACTCGGATTAAGTGAGATGTATAGTATTGAAAACCTTGCTCAACGTATCGTTAATGAAGGGTTGAGCGTGCGCGCAGTTGAAGAGATTATCTCTAAAACTGCACCAAAGGAGCGAAAGAAATTAAAGAACACAAAATCAAGTGTGGTTGAATTTAATGAAATCGCAGAGAGAATCGGCGATGCATTAGATACAAGAGTTTCAATTCAAGGAAGTGTTCAAAAAGGAATTATTATGATTGAGTTTGCTGGTGCCGAGGATTTAAAAAGGATTACACACACAATCGAAGGTTAAGTCAGTTCACCACTACCGCGGCGTGACATTTCTGTCTTTATAACCCCTCCCAAAGCTTTTACACCAACACGGATGCGCTCCGGAGTTGGATAACAGTACGAAAGGCGCAGCGACCACGAACCAAAACCATCGGCGTAAAAGGCGGTGCCCGGAACGTAGGCAACTTTTGCAACGATAGCTTTTGGCATTAAAGCACTCGTATCGATTTCCGGTGGCAATGTAACCCATACATAAAAACCGCCCCCAGGTTTCGTCCATTTTGCGGAAGCCGGAAAAAACTCATCTAAAGATTCAAGCATTGCATCACGCCGAACTTTATATAAATCACAAAAGGAGGCGATCTGATCTCGCCAAGGTTGTTCGGCTAGATAGCTTGAAATAGTTAGCTGAGCAAAATTCGAAGGACACAAAATTGAGGACTCACTTGCAATTACTAATTTTTCTTTCAATGAGGGCGGGACTAACGCCCAACCTACTCGAAGACCCGGAGCTATTGTTTTAGAAAAAGTTCCGAGATAAATTACATTTTCTGAGTCTTCAGCCCGCATCGCGTTCGGTGATGGTTTATCAAAACCCAGAAGACCATAAGGATTATCTTCAACAACAAAAATCCCAGCCTCGCGACAGATATTCAAAATCTCAGTTCGGCGCTCAGCAGGCAGTAAAACCCCTGAAGGGTTTTGATAATTAGGTATCATGTATAAAAATTTAATTTTACGTCCAACTTCACGGACATTGATTATCGCCTCACGAAGAGCTTGAGGCACTAAACCTAAGTCGTCGGTTTCAACATGGACCACCGAGGCTTCGTATTGATGAAAGGTTCCTAAAGCGCCGACGTATGAAGGCGCTTCAACCAAAACAACATCGCCGGGATCGATGAAAATTCGTGAGATTAAATCAAGGGCCTGTTGGGAGCCGGTTGTAATTAAGACATCGTCGGGGTTAGCGCGGATTCCCTCTAGCGCCATTACTTCGCAGATCTGCTCGCGTAGTTTTGGATGGCCCTGCCCGCTTCCATACTGCAAGGCCTCAGAACCATTGGTGAGGATTAATTTTTGAACAACATCTGCCATCATCCCCATCGGAAAGGCTGAGAGATTTGGCATTCCGCCGGCCAAAGAGACAATCTCAGGGCGAGAGGCAACGGCAAAAAGCGAGCGGATTTCACTGGGCTTCATGTGTGCAGCCCGGCTTGCAAAGCGCTCCTCCAAATTCTGAGGGGCACCGGTTGCAAAGCGATTGGTGATTTCGGACATGGTCCAAGTCTGCCACACGCTAAGCACGTGCCGAACACTATTTAGCGGCGAATGCCTGCCTTACGTAAATCAGAGATGCGCAGTGTTCCCGTTTTTGCATCATCCTCAGATGCTAAATACAACCGCTGAATTGCGATTACTAAAGCTTCGGCGATTACATCGCGAAAATCCGAGCGGGAAATTCTCTCAACATCAATCGGGCTGGTCATATAACCAAGATCAATCTGAACCGACGGTGCTCGTGTTAATCGCAATAAATCCCACGTCATCGCATGAGTTCGACAATTAACTAAATCTGTCCGGGCACAAATCTCACGCTGAACCAATGAGGCAAATCGCTCACCGACAATTGAATGAATACCGTGTGCATCGCTTCCATAAAAATATGTGGCAACTCCATGTGCCACCTCATTAACATAACTGTCGCGACTAAATGAGATCATAAGATCTGCATTACTTTGATTTGTGAAGGCAATGCGTTCAGTTTCAGTCGGATTATTTGATACACCACGAGTTAAAAAAACCGATGCACCTAGTGCAAGTAACCTACCTTCAGTTCTCAGAGCAACATCATAAATCAGCGAGTCATCTTCAGCGGGATTTAAAACTATAACTTTATTGGCAAGAGCAGGACCACGATTTCGTTGTGTTGCACTCTCACGCATCGCAGTTGGTGCACCACCCGAAACGGTTCGAGTCAATCGCAATAAAGCAATTATTGTTCCTGGGCCACATTTCCCATCGCCGACGATACCTACTGATTGTTGAAACTCTTTCACCGCAGCTTCAGTGCGCAGACCATAGATCCCATCTACTCGCCCACAGTCAAAACCCATCTCAGTCAACCGCGATTGCAGTGCAGCAACATCGTCACCCCGCATTAATGGAGGCACCTGTAAATTTAGAGAGCGATCACCAAGTTTCCATCGTGCCTCATCAAGTGCCCGTTCGGTGACAGCATCAATAACGCCAGTGACATTTAATCCGCGGCTCTGTTGAAAACTTCGAATCTGAGCTTCACTTAACTCTGACATATGTCAAGACCAATTTATGAAATAAAACTTTCAAGCTCTTTAAGCATGGCAGGTTTTGGTCGCGCGCCAACAATAGTCTTTACTACTTCACCATTGACAAAGACGTACATAGCCGGAATGGAAGTTATCCCATACTTAATTGCAATTGCCGACTCATCGTCAGTATTGAGTTTTACGATCTTCAATTTTGCGCCATGCTCATTTGAGATCTCTTCAAGAATTGGACCGACCGCCCGACATGGACCACACCACTCTGCCCAGAAATCAACCAAAACAGGGGTAGAGCTTTTCAATACCTCTGCATCAAAGGTAGCGGTCGTAACATTTGTCGTTGCCATTCTTAATCTCCAGATCTATATATGTAGTGAGCTAACTTTAGTGGTGAGTCAGAAACTTTTCAGCATCAAGTGCTGCTTGGCAGCCTGAGCCTGCGGCAGTGATCGCTTGGCGGTAAGTGTGATCTACAAGGTCTCCACAGGCGAAAACACCAGGAATATTGGTCTTTGTAGAGCGAGCATCTACTTCTACGTAACCCTCATTATCAAGAGTTACCTGATTGACGATTAGCTCACTACGTGGGATGTGGCCGATTGCAACAAACAAACCAGTGAAGGAGCGTTCGCTTACGGTTCCATCAATGGTGTTACGTAGTTTTAATCCAGAAACCTTTGAATCACCAAGTACATCTACAACCTCCGTATTCCAGAGAAATTCAATTTTTGGATTTGCTACTGCACGTTCAATCATTATTTTGGATGCTCGCAGAGAATCTCGGCGATGAATTAATACAACCTTACTCGCAAATTTAGTTAAAAATGTAGCCTCTTCAACGGCTGAATCACCCCCACCAACGACAGCGATCTCTTGATCACGAAAGAAAAAACCATCGCAAGTTGCACACCATGAGACACCATGTCCGGATAATCGCTTTTCATTTGTTAAACCAATTTCACGATAAGCAGATCCCATTGCGAGAATAACCGACCGCGACTTAACAGTGTTCCCTGATCCATCCACTAATGTTTTTATTGCACCAGATAAATCCATCTTTACAATGTCATCGGTAATTAATTGAGCACCGAAACGTTTAGCTTGCTTTTGCATATTTTCCATCAAGTCAGGACCCATAATTCCATCGACAAAACCTGGAAAGTTTTCAACTTCGGTCGTGTTCATTAAGGCACCACCAGCTGTAACAGCACCTTCATAAATAATTGGATTCAATTGAGCACGTGAAGCATAAATTGCAGCCGTATATCCGGCCGGGCCTGAACCAACAATGACAACATCTCTCACTTCATTCACGTGCGCTCCTTTGGGTGGCTAATCAAACTAATTTAATCATTGCTAGATGAACGACGAACGACAGAATCACGAAGGTGGCCAATCATGGAAATTTCTTCTACTCCGGCGGCTTTGCCGGCAATCAAATAACCAAAAAAAGCCATCACCATCACGATAGCTAACTCACCAGCACGGGCGATGGGAGTTAACTCAACCCCAACCCAAGTAATGTATTGCGTTAGCCCAAACAACGGAGCCATTACCGCAACTGAAGCCCCAATTAATCGCAGATGTTGCCCAAAGAAATCCCTGATCTTGAGCGGACCAGTATGTCTTTTCAAGAGCGAGAGAGTAATCAACAGGCCGACGATGTAACTAATAGAAAAAGCCACCCCAAGACCGATAGTCACCCATTGATTCTTGAGAATATTAAGGAAGAGATATGAGAGCGCCACAGAGATCACATTGATGAGAAGTATAGAAATTACTTGTGTACGGGTGTCTTCAAAGGCATTAAAGCCTCGGATTAGAATTAAATTAATAGAAAATGCTACGAGCCCAAAGCTCAACGCTGATAAAACAAAACCGATGTATCTCGAATCCTCTACGGGCACCCCAATAAAAATCACCTCGGTGATTAAGGGACCGAAAAATAGAAAGGCAACGGCGCTAGGAATCGTAATGACCCCAACTAACTTAATAGCTCGTATCAACTGAAGGCGAACCTCTTCACTGTCTTTAGCAAGGGCCAAACGAGACAGGTGTGGCAATATCGCCGTGATTATAGAGATGGTGACGATTGAATAAGGCAATAACATTACGAAATAAGCGTATGTATAAGGGGTATATCCGACTCCTCGAACCACACCCTCTTGGGCACTTCGCACCGCTGCGCTTGTAGCAACATTTACTGTTACAAGATAACCGAGTTGTGAAATTAAAACATATAGCAAAGTCCACCCCGCCAAACCAAAGGATTTTCCAAGACCTGCTAGACCCCACTGCGGGCGTAATTTGATACCTAAGCGCTTAATGACCGGCAACAAGACCAGTGCTTGAACCACAACACTAATAGTTGTACCCCAACCTAAAATTAGGATTTGAGTTGAAGTAATCGTCGAAACTGCAATCTCAGAGGAGAAAAATAAAAAACTGCCAAATAAAATTATGCCAACGATGTTATTAGCAATTGGAGCCCACATAAGTGGACCAAAAGATCCTCGAGCATTTGCAACTTGTCCAAGCATGGTGAAGAGTCCAAGGAAAAAAATTTGCGGTAAACAATAACGAGTGAATGCAATCGCAATTTCTTTTTCGCTTTCAAAGCCCGGAGTAAAGAATTCAGGGGCATAGAGACGCACAAGGGCCGGCGCAAAATAAACTCCAACTACAACCAAGACCATTAATATAAGAGAAATAGTTGTAATTAAGCGAGAAGCAAAACCATCCCCACCATCTTCTTGATCAAATGAGCGAACTAATTGTGGAATAAATATCGCTGTAAGTGCCCCACCAACAAGTAAGTTGTAAAGAATATTTGGCATGGTATTTGCCACGTTGTATGTGTCAGCCAACAATGTCGTACCCAGAACTGCCACAATCAAAATACCTCGAATAAATCCAGTGATTCGAGAAATAATTGTTCCAAGCGCCATGATTCCAGAGGCTCGAAATAGCTCGTTAGATTTCACTTTGTCGCCCCCTCTTTATTCGACGTACACTTTGAGCAATTGCAGCCAATAAGAGAAGTATTGCCGCTCCAGTCGTGAACCAGGTTACCCGCGAATCGATAACCGTCGCATTAAGCTCTAAAACCGCTGAAGGCACCACACTAATTCCGAGAGCATCTGTAATCTGAGCAAGAACAACTGTTTGGCCGGGTGCAATTACAAAGGCGTTGAGTTCTAGTTGGAGCTTAGAAAGAGCAGGTAGTACCACTCCCGTAAAGCTATCGACAATGATTCGCGCATTTCCTGCCACCATGCGTATATTCACCGTGACCTCAACCGGAAACTCATTAATCACTGTTACTGGAAGAGAGCTCATCTCAGTAGTGAGTTGGTATTTACCCCTAACTATCCGAAGTTTTTGAACCTGCGCATCAACTGCAATACGCGCATTAACTGAAAACGCGGCTTGCTCCTTAACTTTGAGTGATGGCGATAATAATCGCGCCAAACTCATGCGCAGTTGTACGAGCTCAGGCGAGCTGACGACCCTTGATAAACGGGTTAAATCTTTTCGCGATTCACCGTAGGCTCTACTTAATTCACTGCTCATTTTTGATGTTCCAACGTTCCAGAGTTGGTTTGGCTCACTGCCGACGTTGCGCCCTAAAGCTAATTCCAGAGCAGTTTTCCCATAAGCAAAATACGCCCGTAACTCACTTGGAGCTAAGCGTTTGGCAAGCACTACATCTGGATTTCCATATGCTAAAGCAATAACTTCATTATTACTCGTAATTTCCCTCAATTGAGTTAGCCACGAGAGGGCAATTCCCTTGCCACTTGGAGTAGCGCCTCCAACAAGAATGTAATTACCTGTCATCGCTATAACTTCATCAATCAAAGCCGGATCAACCGCCCAGATTTTTGATTCCTTAAAAGGTGTAAATACCAACTGACCTAATCTCCCAGAAGGAGTTAGTTCTTGAGCAAGATCATCATTGACAAATTCTCCCGTGAAATTTTGATGCACAGTGCTCGTAATGCGCACAACAGATCCTTCGGCGGAGGCGAAAGGTAAAGTTATGAACAGAAAGAAAAGTGAAAGTAGAATAAATATTAATTTCCTCATATTTTTAACTCGCCACTTCGGGCAATTAATTTCTTTTCATCAGGATAAGCGAGGCGTTCAATGATTTCTCCCAACGGAAACCATGAGACATCATCGACCTCACTCTCTTGTGGCATTAACACACCACCCACTTCTGTGAATAAGAAGTGATGAACTGTTTTATGAATTCTCTTACCACCGGCCATAAACCAAAAATCAATAACTCCTAAAGGTCTAGAAATTAGTGAAGTTATTCCCGTTTCCTCTGCAACTTCACGGATCGCTGCCTGTTCAGGGGTTTCACCTTCTTCAATATGTCCCTTTGGAAGAGACCATAGAAGTCGAGTGCCACTGGCATCTTTATGATCAATTCGACCAATGAGAAGCCCTTGCTCTCCAGTTGAATCGATGACCAATCCACCCGCACTGACTTCATCTACACGTTTGGAGTAATGGCGTTTAATGGCAGGCTTTACCGGAGTAGAGGCAGATGGCTTATGAGGAGTTTGGGGGCCGCGGTTAGCGGAGCGCTTGCGCTTCCGCTTCTTTTTAATACCATCGCTGCCCGCACCAGGTGCCGGGTTCATGGAGCAAGAGTACTGCTCTAACCTTACTTATTGTGACTAGTGCATTGGGGGCGGCAGGCGAGTTAGCGATCCGTTCTCTCGTAGAACGCGCCCCATTAGCAAGCTCTTTAGCTCAAGCCTTTAAAGATAAAGGCTTTACATTGGCACTTGTCGGTGGCCCTGTACGAGATGCGATTTTAGGGCGGCTTGGTAATGATTTAGATTTTACGACAAATGCTCTACCGCAACAATCAAAAATGATTTTGCAAGGATGGGCTGAAAGCGTTTGGGAAACCGGAATCGCTTTTGGAACCGTGGCTGGAAAACGTGCGGACACAACTGTTGAGGTCACTACTTATCGCAGCGAAAACTATCTCTTAGATTCTCGTAATCCCAAAGTCGAATACGGTAAAGATATTCTTGGAGACTTGTCTCGGCGAGATTTCACGGTCAATTCAATGGCGTTAGAACTAACTGGTATTTCTCCACAATTCTTTGATCCTTTTGACGGTTTACAAGATTTAGCAAAAAAAATATTACGAACGTCAGGTAGACCAAGTGACTCGTTTAACGACGACCCATTGCGCATGATGCGTGCAGCGCGATTTGCCAGCCAATTGGATTTTGACATCGACCCTGAAGTCATAACAGCGATGAAAAACTTAGCCCCTCGCATTTCGATTGTTTCCGCCGAAAGAGTGAGAGATGAATTCATAAAAATTTTAATGTCTAGAAATCCGCGTATCGGAATTACAATTTTAGTAGACACTGGATTAGCTGACCTAGTAATACCTGAAATCCCGAAGTTACGGTTGGAAGTTGATGAGCATCATCACCACAAAGATGTGTACGAACACTCCATCACGGTATTAGAGCAGGCCATCACACAAGAGGATCGTCTACAGGGACCTAACTTAGTGATTCGATTGGCTGCACTCTTACATGACATAGGTAAACCTAAGACACGGAGTTTTATCAAGGGCGGTGGCGTCTCATTTCACCACCATGAAGTTGTGGGAGCGCGATTAGCCAAAAAACGATTACAGGAACTTCGATTTGATCGCAACACTATCGACGCCGTTGAAACATTAACCGCGCTCCATTTACGTTTTCATGGCTACGGAGATGGAGAATGGACCGATTCAGCGGTGCGCAGATATATACGCGATGCCGGAGAACTATTAATACATCTGCATGTACTTACCCGTGCAGATTGCACGACGCGAAATTTAGCTAAAGCAGTTCGACTCTCAGGCATATATGACTCACTTGAGGCGCGCATCAAAATTTTGATGGAGCAAGAAGAGTTGTCAAAGATTCGCCCCGACTTAGATGGTGCTCAAGTAATGGAGATTCTCAACCTAAAACCTTCACGAGAAGTCGGTGCAGCAATGGATTTCTTAATGGAGCTACGGCTTGATCAAGGTTCAATTGGTGAAGAAAAAGCTACTGCCGAGCTACTTAATTGGTGGAAAAACCGAGCTCCGAAGTAGTCGCAAAGCTACGAGTAGATAGGCCACACTCACACACAATGGAACAACGGCCGAAACTCCGGATTGAGGCAGTAAAAGCGCAGCGATTAGACCACCTGAAACAATTGCGCCATTGACCACCACATCATAAACAGCAAAAACACGCCCTCGGTAATAATCATCAATCTTTGATTGGACTAAGGCATCATTTGTTACTTTCAAATTTTGGCCGAAGAAGGCGGTAAAAAAAGCGGTCAGAGCCAAAGCGATTTGAGTTTGCCACATAGCAAGGATTAATGGACCGGCTGCACTTGCAAACATTGCATATTTAATCCATAAATGTCGGCCGACTTTAGAAACGCCAAAAGGTGCGAGAAATGCACCGCAAAAAAGCCCAACGCCTGCCACTGTAAGCGCAATACCGAAACCTGCTAAACCATCTTCAGGTTTACTTGGGTCGTTAAAAGTATTTCTCTCCAGCAACAGTGCAGTTAAAGTTAGTGCAGTTAATCCACCTCGATGAACTGCGGTCGCTAGAATCCCACGAGCGGCATCAGAGTTTTTAGCTAGAAATTGGAAACCCTCACGCATATCTCTTAAACCTTGGAAAAAACTTGATGCCTCTATCTCATGCTTTAGCGGCCCAATTTCATATCTCTTTAATCGCCCTGCCAATATCGCGGATATTAAATATCCACAACTTGCAATTAAAACAAGCAACGCATCGGCATGATTGGCAAGAACTCTAGAATCAAATAATGCTCGAACACCAACACCAATTCCTCCACCAAGTACGACGAGAAGTGAACCACCGGTGACGGCAATTGCATTGGCCGTTATCAGCGACTTGGTGTCAATAAGCAGCGGTAAACCTGCGGATAGCGCTGCAAGTATCAATCGATTGATACCGAAAGCAATTAAGACTGCAACAGTTAAGGTTGCGCCAGAAGTTCCACTAAAGATAATGAGAGCAACTACTAAAAGAGTAAGAGAGCGTAAGAGATTAGAAAATAGAAGGGCTCGCTGTCTTGAAATACGATCAAGAAGGGTTCCAACAAAAGGCCCAACTATTGAATATGGCAATAACACCACCGCAAAACCCATCGCCGCACTAAGTGCATTTGCCTGTCGATTCGGGGAAAAAAGAATAAATGAGGCCAATGCGCTTTGAAAAACACCATCGGTGGTCTGACCTGACCATCGAATAGCAAGTAAGCGAGAGAACCTTGGATGTTTAATCAGTTCCTTAAAACCCATAAGAAAGAGCGTAGTCGCAGAACTTGGTTTATTCTTATCCTCTATGAAATCGCAACGTTCGTACATCGATTATTCACTTGATAAGCGAGCGACTCTTCTTGCGCTCTTTCGTGGAGCTATCGATGCTTGCGATGCCGACCCTTATTTGGTGAGAGCAGCGAAATGGCACGGTGAAAAGGTTGCCCGAAACTGCCCGGTCTGTAAGAAAAACTCACTAGTAGAGCTTGGATACACCTTCGGAGAACAACTCGGCCAATACTCAGGGCGCATTAAGTCACCCCAGGAGCTTCGTGCCATGGAGAGCGAGTTTGGTGAATTTAGGGTTTATGTCGTTGAAGTGTGTAAGGAGTGTTTGTGGAACCACCTATGTGTCTCTTTTATCTTAGGAGATGGCAGGGAGCGTAAAGCGCCTCGAAAAGTACGCACTCTTGAGGACGAAGATTACGCAGCACGGTAGCCTTAACTAATGCTACGCAAACTGCTCATTAGAACCACGGTCTTTGTGGCCGGCTTTGGTTTTATTGCTGGAGCGGTTCTTTTTGCCCTAGCTTATTTTACCGTTGAAATTCCAGACCCAAATGCCTATGTCAATAGTCAATCAACCATTATTAAATATGCAAACGGCACCGAGATTGGTCGAGTAGGCACACAAAATCGTCAGATTTTGCCATTAGCGAAAATCCCACTGAATGTACGTCACGCAGTGCTAGCTGCTGAAGATCGCAACTTCTATTCAAACCGCGCGTTTAGTATCACGGGTATTTTACGTGCTGCATTTAATAATCTAAAAGGCGGGTCTGTGCAAGGCGGATCAACAATCACGCAGCAATACGCAAAGACTGCATTCTTAACTCCCAGTCGCACGATTCAACGTAAAATAAAAGAGCTCGTAATATCAATCAAGTTAGAGAACCAGTTATCAAAAGATCAAATTTTTGAAAACTACTTAAATACAATCTATTTCGGCCGTGGTTCATACGGTGTTATGACTGCGGCTCAACAGTATTTCAATCGCAACGTGGGCCAATTAACCGATGCTCAAGCTGCAGTGATTGCATCTATCTTGCGCTCGCCCGGTTTATATGATCCCGCATTTCAAGAGGGCAATAAGGCACGACTAATGGCTCGATTCGACTATGTAAAGAATGGAATGCTCGAGGCTGGCTGGTTGGATAAAAAATCCTTTAACTCTATGAAATTACCGGAGATCGCACCACGATCTACCTCTGGGCAGTTGAGTGGACCAAAAGGTCACATTATTGAGGCAGTGCAAAAAGAGTTAGCTAAACTCGGATTCACTCAAGACCAACTATTAGTTGGCGGACTTGTAATCAAAACAACCCTCGAACAAAGAGCTCAACAATCTGCAGTCGATGCGGTGAATAAGTATTATCCAAAAAAAGCCCCAGATAATTTACGTATAGGTCTTGTGGCAATTAGACCTGGTACAGGCGAAATTGTCGCCTTATACGGTGGCCGAGATTACCTTGCGCGCCAGTTAAGTGATGCGACTCAATCAATTGCATTGGCAGGATCAACTTTTAAACCCTTTGCAATTATTGCCGCGCTAGAACAAGGGATACCCCTTACCTCTATGTGGAATGGGGATTCACCACAAACATTTGATAACGCCGGAAAGCCTTATGAAGTTTCAAATTACGGGAATGAGAGTTGGGGTCAAATAAGTTTGCTCTTTGCAACACAACACTCAGTTAATACAGTCTTTGTCCCACTCGGAATTAAAATTGGTCCAAACGCTTTTATCGATGTCGCCCGGCGTGCTGGAATTCCAGATTCTGTTGCAATGATGCCAACCCCATCTGTGGTCTTAGGCGTGGCAAGTCCACGCGTCATTGATGTTGCTAATGCATATGCAACCTTTGCCGCCGAGGGCATAAAATCAAAACCATATTTAGTTGCCCAAGTCATTGGACCAAACAGAGGCGTTCTCTATGAGGCAAAACCTGAAACACAAGAGGTATTTTCAAAAGAGGTCATAGCCGATTTAACATATGCACTTAAAGCAGTAGTAACAGGTGGAACCGGTGGGGCGGCCCTTGCTTTAGGGCGTCCAGCTGCAGGCAAGACCGGAACATCTCAGTCAAATGCATCGGCCTGGTTTAGTGCGTATACCCCACAATTAGCGGCATCGGTCGCACTTTTTAGAGATAGTGCATCTGAATCGCTCAACGGAATCGGCGGGCTTACCTCCGTTACCGGCGGAACTTTTCCGGCAAAAATTTGGACTGCTTTTATGAAGGGTGCATTAAAAAAGCAAAAAGTATTAAATTTTCCAGCCCCATCAAATATTGGCGGACTTGAACCAATAGTCATGACGACTAGTGAAACGCCACCACCAACACCACCGCCTACAACACCGCCTACAACACCCCCACCGCCACCACCATTACTGACGCCAACACCTTAACTGTGTTACGTTTTAGAGCGATCCTCGTCTTAGCTGTTTTAGCCTCACTCATTTCTTTTGCAAAGTTCTCTCATTGCGAAAGCACAACGTGGGCGACACCAGATCAATATGTGCACGCCTGTTATAGTGATTTACCTTCACTCTTTGGTGCGCGCGGTTTAGATAAAAATGATTGGCCCTATACAAGCGAATTGAATTCAGTTGAGTATCCAGTTTTAACTGGCATGGTTATGTTTGTAACAGCAATATTTGTAGATTCACCAATAGCTTACTTTAACCTCAACGTAATTTTCCTAGCGTTTTTATTTATTGGACTAGTTTTACTGATTAGGAAAATGAAACCCGAATTTAGTTATCTATTACCTCTGGCACCAGCAATGATCGCATCCCTATTTATTAACTGGGATTTATGGGCGATTATTACAATGGTGCTGGCGATATATTGGTTCGATAGAAAATCATACCTATTAAGTGCATTGGCCATCGGTATATCTATATCCACAAAGTTTCTACCTATCTTTTTACTTTTACCTATTGCTTTTATTTTGTGGCGCCAAAACCGTGTAAAAGAGTTATTGAAATACTTGATAACAACGGCTTTAGTCTGGCTAGTGATAAATCTTCCCTTTGCTTTAACCACGCCAACTGGCTGGTGGCGCTTCTATAAACTTAACTTGGAACGTGGAGCCGACTGGGGCTCAATCTGGTTAGCATTCAATCAACTTGGATTAAACCTTGCTAATCTAAATTATCTCTCTTTACTAATTTTGTTGATTGGGATAACTTCAATCGCAATCTTTCTCTTCGAAATTAAGTCCACCCCAACCCTTGCATCTGTCGCCTTCATCGTGCTGGCAACTGTGATGGTTGCTAGCAAGGTGTATTCGCCCCAATATGTTTTATGGTTGACCCCACTCGCTGTAATTGCGCTAACGAGTACAAAAGATCTCCCGGCTTTTTGGATGTGGCAGGGTGGTGAAGTTCTGTACCACATCGCCATCTGGCAACATCTAGCCAGTGTCACAGGAGCCACCTTTGGTCTACCTGCCGGCGGATATGCCGCTTTCACACTCCTTCGAATCGCGACGACCCTGTATTTGATCTGGATTCTTGGAAAAAGAGCCCTACAAGCGCGAAATCCACAGGGCTCCCTCTTCGATTTACTCTTTGAAGCCTCCAAGCCCTACCCTTAACCCTCTTGAACCAGCATTTAATGTCGGCCCAAGAAGCACTAACCCTCCTGTCACGGAAATACCGTGGCCGTCTTAGTCCAGAGGAGGTCGGGTTAACGCATGCGTCACTACGAACTTATGGTCATTCTTGATCCAGAACTTGAAGAACGTACAGTCACACCAAGCCTAGAAACATACTTAAAGATTATTAAAGACTCCGGCGGAACCGTCAACAAGCTCGACTTGTGGGGCCGTCGCCGTATGTCATTTGAAATCATGAAAAAAGGCGAAGGTATTTACGCAGTTATTGATATGAACTGCGAACCAGCTGCAATCAAAGAGTTAGATCGTCAACTCAACTTGAATGAAGCGATTCTGCGCACCAAAGTTATACGCCCAGAAAAATAAGCACGGACTCCACCAGTAGATAATCGAGAAAGAGATTGGAATAAAAATGGCAGCAGGAGATACAACAATCACAATGATTGGCAACTTAGTTGACGATCCGGAGCTACGTTTCACACCATCAGGTGCGGCCGTTGCAAAGTTTCGCGTTGCGTCAACACCTCGCTATTTAGATAGGCAAACTAATGAGTGGAAAGATGGCGAGAGTCTTTTTCTACAGTGTCAGATCTGGCGTCAAGCAGCTGAAAATGTTGCCGAGTCACTGACAAAGGGAATGCGTGTCATCCTCTCTGGTCGATTGAAGCAACGTTCTTATGAAACTAAAGAGGGCGAAAAGCGCACAGTCTTTGAGGTAGAAGTTGATGAAGTCGGACCATCACTACGTAACGCAACCGCTAAGGTAACAAAGACCCAACGCGCTGCCGGTACAAGTGGTGGATTCACAGCACCAGCTGCGAGCGATTCATTTACCGAAGATCCATGGGCTGCAGCATCATCAACGCCAGCAGCTGGCGGTGGTTGGGGAACCTCAACTACCGACGAGCCACCGTTTTAAATCCACCTATCCATCCATTCCTAGTCAATTTAATTTTTTAATGAGGCTAGGGCCCGAAAAGGAGCACCACAATGGGAGCAAGAAATAATAAGGCTCTACGCGAGCCGAAGAACAAGGGCGCAAAAGCCGCTGCCCTGAATAAAAAGTTTAAAAAGAAGCCATGCAGCTTCTGCCAGCAGAAGGTCACATATATCGATTACAAAGATATTGCGACCCTTCGTAAGTACATCTCGGACCGCGGCAAAATCCGCGCTCGTCGCGTTACAGGTGCATGCACACAGCACCAACGCTCGATCGCAACCGCAGTTAAAAACAGTCGTGAAGTAGCATTACTTCCTTACACATCTTCAGCGAAATAAGGGGGAATCACTTATGAAACTCATCCTTACTCGTGAAGTTGCAGGCTTAGGTTCTGCAGGCGATGTCGTAACTGTTAAAGATGGCTTTGCGCGCAACTTCTTAGTTCCAAATGGAAATGCAATTGCATGGTCAATTGGTGGCGAAAAGCAGATCCAGAGCATTCGCCGTGCGCGTTCTGCTCGTGAAGTCCGCGACATCGACCACGCTAAAGAGATTAAAGCGAAGCTTGAATCGGCAACTATTACTGCAAAGGTAAAAGTTGGCACTAAAGGCGTTCTTTTCGGCTCAGTAACAGACAAGGATGTTGCAACAGCCATAAAGGCAGCAGTTGGTTTAGATATCGACCGTCATGCGATCAAACTTCCTGGCCACATCAAGAAGGTTGGCAATCACACTGTCAAAATCTCACTTGGCCACAGTATTGTTGCAACTGCAACCGTTATCGTCGCTGCCGAATAGTAATTTATAAGGACTAGCTTTGATCATCTTGAGCGGTGGTTCTAACCGACTCACTTAGCTGTAGAAGAACAGATTGGGTGTAGCGGACAAGCTCGCCCCTACCACTCGAGCCTCATCAGACCAGATACTTGACTTTCATAACTCTTAATGTACATTAAGAGTTATGAAAGTTTCTCAACTACTCCCGTTGCTCAGGTCAAGGACTCAAGCTGATTTATTGGCGTTGTTATTTCTAAACCCCGATAAGGAGTTTAGCGTTACAGATGCAGCGAAGTTAGTTGGCAGCTCGGTACCAGGGATGCAGCATGAGGTGGCTAGGCTGGTAAGGACTGGTTTTATTCAGGACCGAAAAGAGGGCAATTCTCGCCTCGTTAGAGCTTCGAAGGAGTCAATAATATTCAAACCCTTATCTGACCTGCTCGCTGTAACACATGGTCCACTTCCAGTCCTCAATAAAGAACTAGCGGGCGTTGCAGGGATTGTTTCTGCTTACATTTACGGTTCTTGGGCAGCTCGGTACTCAGGCGAGAGCGGACCAGTGCCCGCCGACATTGATGTTTTAGTAGTTGGTAACGCCGATCTTGACGAGCTTCAATCCACCGCCGAGCGTGCCGAACTTCAACTATATCGGGAAGTCAACATAAGGAGGGTGTCGTTGCAGGCCTGGAAAAAAGGCGATGGTTCGTTCCTGAAGACAGTACGAGCTAAACCACTAGTGCCTCTCACATTGAATGAGAAAACCGAGTGAGCGGCAGTACGTCACTACTGCCGAGATGGGATCAGGGGCGCGAAGTGGTCGATGATTTTATTGTGAGCGGAAAGTTGCAGAGGGTTGTCGCTAGCCGAGAACATGCTGAGCGACTATTAGCACAATCTAGGAATCACCTGAGCTCGTGTGATCTAACGGCCAGTGAAGACACAGAAGGCGCTTACGCCCTTCTTTACGATGCGGCAAGAAAGTCTCTCACCGCAGTTCTTGAGGTCCAAGGTTTACGGCCCACTTCAGTTGGAGGTCACGTGGTCATTTACCAGGCACTCAAAGCACAAATTGATCCCCCAATGGGTCGAGTTATGGCAACATTCAATAGATTGAGGAGGTCTCGCCATAATAGTGAATACCCTTCAGTCTCCGAACCAGAGCTAACTGAGCAGGATGTTCGTGAAGATTTAGAAAAAGCGAAAGAGATCGTCGAAGTTGCGCAGAAGCTTCTAGATAAGTTTCCAATTTTCTAGAAAGCTCTGGCCTCTTGTTCACTTCGATTAGTTGGCAATTAATAAGGCTAAACCTCCAACCGGCTCTATACGGCGGGTTTTTTTATTTCTCCGTTACTTGGACTAACGCATCTCGAAAATACCCGCCTGTAAACTCACTTCGAGCTAGATCGTATTTAGCCATTCCCCACTCCCAGAAATCAAAGTCGAGATCTGAGACTGAACTTTGAATCGATGCCCACAAACTCCACCCATACTTTGCCATTAATGCCCACAGCCAAGCGCGTGCGACTTTATCGGGGCGATATTGCCCATAGTAGGCAGTTACTAAATCTTCCAGAGCATCTAAAGGTAAGAATGCTTCAGCCCAGACATTGCCAATCTCAAAACAGGCATCATTATTTCCTGAGTATTCGTAGTCGATTAACCAAATCTTTTCACCATCATCAATGAAGTTGCCCGGCAGCAAGTCGTTGTTACATGGGACAAGACCGTCAAATAAAACCGTAAAAGCCTTTTTTATCTCATCAACCTGTGGTCCAAAGTTTAAGTAGCCATCAGGCATTCTAAATCCCTGTGATTCCACGATACCTAAGTAGTTCCTCTGAGTGGTGAACATGTTAAATTCATGATCAAAGAGATCAAGTGAATGTAAATTACGTAAACTTTCTGCAATACGGCTCAGATTTGAAGCGACATCATCCGGGCCAAATGTCTTGCCTTTAATATAGGAGATGAGCAAAAGCCCTTCGCCCGGTAGATAATCTAGAACTTGCGCACCTACTCCGCCTTTTCCGGCGATCGTCGAATTAATAAACTCAGAGCCACGATCAATTGATAAAAGTGAGGAAGAGTTGCTAGATACGCGGGCGACGAATTTTTCCTCTGGAGTCTGAATGAGAAAATTCCGATTAGTTAGGCCACCTGAGAGTTCACTAATTGAAATTCGAGAGCGCAACCTTTCAACCTTGTCAAAGAGTTGAGCAAATTCACGCTCTAACTCACTGGCATCACTCACCTGTTCAGGATACATTTGAAGGCGTGTCTATGTCAGTAGCGCCGAGCAGAGCAAAAATCGTCATTATCGGAGGCGGCGTTGGTGGTACCTCTGTTGCCTATCATTTAGCCGAACTTGGTGAGAAAGATGTAGTTCTCCTAGATCGCAATGAATTAACAAGCGGATCTACTTTTCATAGCGCCGGCCTGGTCGGTCAACTGCGTGCCGACCCAACTCTGACGTTAATGAATATGCACTCCGTAGATTTATATCGAAAACTTCAAGCAACAGATACCCCACCAAGCTGGCGCGAGTGTGGCAGCATTAAATTGGCCTCCTCACCTGAGCGCATGCAAGAGATTCGCCGCCAAATTGGATGGGCCAAGACATTTGGTCTGGATTTACATGAGATCTCGCCTCAAGAGGCGCAGAATCTATTTCCACTTATCGATTTAGATGGCGTTGTTGGTGCCTGTTATATGGGCTCAGATGGCCAAGTAGATCCCTCCCAGTTAGCGATGGCGCTGGCGGCGGGTGCACGCAAGAACGGTGTGCAGATATTTACCCATACCCGTGTTCTAGAAATTAGAACAATGAAGGGTCGAGTCAGCAGTGTTGTCACCGATAAAGGTGAGATCGAATGCGAGATAGTTGTTAACTGCGGCGGAATGTATGCACCACAGATCGGCCGAATGGTGGACGTACGAATCCCTATAGTGCCAATGAGTCATCAATATTTAATTACCGATAACTTTATGGCCGAGGATGCACCATTCCTGCCATCACTGCGCGATCCAGACAACCTCATCTACTTTCGTCAAGAGGTATCGGGTTTGCTTATGGGCGGGTACGAGAGAAATTCAAAGGCGTGGTCGGCCGATTACAATAATGTAGATGATATTCCGGCAAACTTTAACAATACATTACTGCCTGAAGATTGGGATCGATTTTACGACATCGCTGAAGCTTCACAAAAGCGCGTACCGAAAATGGCAGAAGTTGGGATTAAAAACTTTATCAACGGCCCCGAAGGCTTTACTCCCGATAATGAGTTCTGCTTAGGTGAAACCTCGGTGGGAGGGTTTTTCGTTGCCGCTGGTTTCTGCGCCCACGGAATCGCTGGCGCTGGTGGAATTGGGAAAGTCGTTGCTGAATGGATCGTTGCCGGCGAACCAACCATGGACTTATGGCATATGGATATTAAACGCTTTGGTGCATCATATGAATCACCTGATTTTACTTTGCAGCGCATTACTGAAAACTATGAAGAGTATTACGACATTCATTACCCTGGTGAAGAGCGAAAAAGCGCACGACCAAAATTCACATCCCCTGTCTATCAGTGGCACAGCGATAATGGCGCAGTTTTTGGTGAAAAAGCCGCGTGGGAGCGCGTTAATTACTACTCAACCAATAGCGGCGATGAAGCGCTACGCCCAATCGGATGGCTCGGAATAAACTGGTCGCCAGCTGTTCAAGTAGAACACCATGCAACACGAAACGCTGCAGGCTTATTTGATGAGTCGAGTTTTGCTAAAGCCCGCATTACTGGTCGACAAGCGAATGAATTTCTTAATTTTGCATGCGCCAATAACGTAGTTAAAGGGGTTGGCAAAACTGTTTACACGCAAGCACTCAATTCAAAGGGCGGAATCGAATCTGATTACACCGTTACACAAACTGGCGACAACGAGTTCATGATTGTGACAGGTACAGCTTTTGCTACACATGATTTTGGTTGGCTAGAAAAAATCCGTCGAGAGTTTAATTTTGATGAGGTCGAGATTACAAATATCACTCAAGATTTAACCTGCTTTGGAATCATGGGACCAAATTCTCGTGCGATTTTGCAATCACTAACAACTTCCGATTTAAATCACAGCGCTTTTCCATTTATGAGTTCTCAGGAAATTACTCTCGCTGATATAAAAGTTCGTGCAACTCGAATTACATATGTTGGCGAACTCGGTTGGGAGATTTATGCACCGGTTGCCGATGGATTAACTCTATGGAAAGAGATTATTGATGCTGGACAAGATTTAGGTTTAATCCCCTGTGGTTATCGTGCAATTGAATCCTTACGTTTAGAAAAAGGTTATCGGGCATGGGCAGGTGAGATTAATACTGAAACTAATCCTTATGAGGCGGGCCTTGGCTTTGCAGTTTCGCTGAAGAAGGAAAACTTCCACGGAAAAGCGGCAGCAGTGGCCGCTAAGGAGAATCAAACAAGAAAGCTGGTTGCAATTACTTTCGATGACATAACATCGGTTCCCTTTGGTTCTGAGCCAATTCGAATTGAAAATGAAATAGTTGGACGAATTAAATCCGGTGGTCAGGGCTACACAATTAATAAAGCCATCGCCTATGCCTATCTGCCAGTCGAATACTCTGAGCCAGGAACGGCCGTTGATGTTGAGCTCTTTGGGATATGGTCCCCAGGAGTGATCGCAGCCGAGCCTCTTTTCGATCCAGATAATGCGCGAATACGCACGTAATCTCACGATGCAAGATGGGCAAAAATACTTTTCTCCACAGGCCTGTGTGTATAGAAATCGCCTCTGACCTGCATCTTTGTTGAAAAATACAGTCTGACCGAGGGCTTATCCACAGTCCATCCACCGCTTCCTGCACAGAAAAACTCGCTTATCCACCCCTTTCTCCACACCTTATCCCCATGGCCTCAAAGAGTTTCTCGCATGCGATAGGGGCTCGCATTTAAGTTGAGCACACGGAGTCAGGACGTCAGTGGTCAGTGGGAGGCTATACGCGTGAGCATCGCAGAACTTCCAAACAACCGTCCATCTCGCGATCTGAGTATCTCCTCCATTGGTACCGAGTTCGAACGAACACCACCTCAAGATTTAATTGCAGAACAGTCAGTTCTCGGTGGAATGTTGTTATCAAAAGATGCGATCGCCGATGTAATTGAGATTATTCGCGATCGTGATTTTTATCGACCTGCACACGAGTTAATTTATGATGCGATTATCGATTTGTATGGCCGCGGCGAACCCGCAGATGCCGTTACGGTTTCAGCAGAGCTAACTAAGCGCGGAGATATTGCACGTGCCGGTGGTGCGCCGTACCTTCATACACTTATCTCATCGGTACCAACGGCAGCCAATGCGGGGTATTACGCAAAGATTGTTCGCGAGCATGCAATCATGCGCCGATTGGTTGAAGCTGGCACAAAGATTGTGCAACTGGGTTATACATCCGAAGGTGAAGTCGATGACATGGTCGACCAAGCACAAGCCGAAGTTTATGCAGTTACCGAACGTCGATCATCAGAGGATTACGTTCAACTCTCAACGTTATTACCACAGGCACTCGATGAGATTGAGGCGATATCTAAAGGCATTGGTGTTGAAGGTATTAAGACTGGCTTTAAAGATCTCGATGCGTTAACCCATGGCTTCCATCCAGGCAACATGATTATTCTCGCTGCACGTCCTGCAATGGGCAAGTCAACACTAGGTTTAGATATTGCCCGCCATGCATCAATTACAAATGGTTTAACATCGGTTATTTTTTCTCTTGAAATGTCGAAATCTGAAATTACCATGCGTATGTTATCGGCCGAAGCACGCGTTGGCTTAAATAATATTCGCGCAGGTACATTATCCGATGATGAGTGGTCGCGTCTTGCGCGCCGAATGGGTGAAATATCAGAGGCACCATTATTTATCGATGACTCGCCTAACCTTTCCATGATGGAGATTAGGGCAAAGGCCCGTCGTCTAAAGCAGCGCCACAACCTTAAACTCATTGTAATTGACTACTTACAGCTGATGTCTTCGGGCAAAAAAGTTGAAAACCGTCAGCAAGAGGTCTCTGAATTTTCACGTCACTTAAAGTTAATGGCTAAAGAGTTAGATATTCCAGTTATCGCGATTTCACAGCTCAACCGTTCTCCCGAACAGCGCAGCGATAAAAAACCAATGCTCTCTGATTTACGTGAATCCGGTTCGATCGAACAAGATGCCGATGTAGTTATCTTGTTACACCGCGACGATATGTACGATCAAGCTAACCGAACAGGTGAAGCTGATTTAATCGTAGCTAAGCACCGTAACGGACCTACGCGCACAATTACAGTCTCGGCGCAACTGCACTATGCACGCTTCTATGACATGCCTCAGAACCCTGGCTCTGGTACAGACTGGACTCAACAGCGCGAAGCAGTGGCTCCGGACGACAACAGTTTAAGAAATTAGCTAGCTGGAAATTAGCTAATTAACAATTAATGTGCGGCAGTTCGGGCTTTATCGGCCAATACAATTCCAATAATCACCACTACTCCACCAATTAATTGAATTGCGCCCCAATTTTCCGACAACCAGATCCATGCAAAAACCCCAGCTAATACCGGCTCGGCCATTCCCATAACACTGCTCGTTGATGCCGACAAAAGCTTTAATCCATTAACAACAAGTAAGTACGGAACGATTGTGCCCATGATGATGACCCAAGCGATCAGCACCCATCCAGAGACGTTGTAAGCGGCAAAGCGACCCTGTAAATTCATACTCTGAGTAAAGATTTCAGTTGGAAATGACCACAAAGGCATTGTGATTGCTAAAGCTAAAGTTGCAAAACCAAAGCCGTAGACCATAAGCGATTCGACATCGCGCTTAGCTGTAAGTTTTTCCCCCAGCAGGAAGAATGTAGCCAACATGATTCCATCGGCAAGGGCGGCAATAACACCAATCGGATCTAACGTACTTCTTCTCCACACCTGGGCGATCAAGACAAGGCCACTAAAGGCCATAAAAATAGCGATCCACATCAGTGGGGGCACGTACTTCTTTTTCACATATCGCAACCACAGAACAATCCAAATAGGTGCGGTGAACTCCATAATTAAGCCGATACTCACGTGCAAGCGCGAGATGGCCACGAAATAAAGGGCCTGGACCGCTAAAAACCCAACTACTCCATAAATCGCTAAATGTGGAAGCTCGGCCAGAGTCGTACGCAGTTTTTCACGGTAGCGCAAGAAAATATAACTTCCAAGAATAATAAAGGCGCCGCCACAGCGCACTTGCGTGAGGCGCATCGACGAAACTCCGTCGGTAAGAATTAACTTCGCAACGATTCCATTAAAGGAAAAGAGAACCGCACCTAAGAGAGTGAGAATCTCCCCCTTGAATTTCGTAAACACCCTGCAAGAGTAGTGGTTTAAAAGGCGCTTTCTGGAATATTCATGATTGAACCATTAGTTGCCTCAACTATCACACGATCAGCGGCGATCTGTGGCAAAAAGTTAGTGACAAAGAACTGTGCGGATGCAATCTTTCCTGTATAGAAATCGCTATCTTTTCCTGCATTCGGTAGTTTTTCCGCGGCGATATCGGCCTGACGAATCAATAACCAAGCGGTAATAATATCGCCAACTGCCATAAGGCATCGAGAGGTGTTTAAACCAACGGTATAAATCTTCTCTGGATCTTCCTGTGATTCCATGGCATGAGTGATGAGAACTGAGATGATTCCATTGAGATTGCCGAGTGCGGTAAAGAGCGCGGCTTTTTCTTGAGTATGAGCGCCGCCAGATTCAGCGAACTTTTGAATCTCTTTACCAAGCAGGCCTATCGCGCGACCGCCATCTTTAACAATCTTGCGGAAGAAGAAATCTAAGCCTTGAATTGCAGTTGTTCCTTCATACAAAGTATCGATTTTTGCATCGCGAACGTACTGTTCTAATGGCCAGTCTTGCGTAAAGCCCGAGCCTCCAAATGTTTGCAAGGATTCAGTTCCAAGAATTGTCCAGGACTTTTCAGAGCCGTAGCCCTTCACAACTGGAAGCATTAAATCATTACGCGCAATCATGTCGGCAAGGCGGTCGGCATCACCTTCTAGTTCGGCAAGCTCAATCTCATCTTGAATTGAGGCGGTATACAGCACTAACGCCCGCATACCTTCAGAGTATGACTTTTGAACCATTAATGATCGGCGTACATCGGGGTGATGAATAATCGTGACACGGGGACTAGCTTTATCGTTCATAACCTTCATGTCACCGCCTTGCACACGCACTTTGGCGTAGCTAAGTGCTTGCTGATAGCCAGCAGATAACGTTGCAATCGCTTTAGTACCAACCATCATCCGCGCAAACTCAATAACTTTAAACATCTGCGCTATACCTTGATGGACATCACCGAGTAAATAACCAACTGCCGGTTCATGTTCTCCCAAATTCATTTCACATGTCGACGAAACATTCAGACCCATCTTCTTCTCAACGTTTGTTACGAAAATACCGTTGCGTTTTCCGAGTTCACCGGTCTTTTGATCAAACATAAACTTTGGAATTAGAAATAGCGAAAGTCCCTTTGTACCAGGCCCACCACCTTCGCGGCGTGCAAGAACAAAGTGCACAATGTTTTCATAAAGATCGGCATCTCCCGATGTAATAAAACGTTTTGTTCCAGTGATGTGCCACGTTCCATCTTTTTGCTGCACGGCCTTGCTTCGACCAGCGCCAACATCTGAGCCTGCATCGGGTTCGGTTAACTGCATAGTTGCGCCCCAATGATGATCAATCATTAGTTTTGCAATCTGCTTTTGTTCAGGAGTACCGAGAACATATGCAACATGTGCAAAGGCGTAACCCGATGCGTAAATGTGAACTGCTGGGTTCGAACCTAAAACCATCTCGGCGATTGCCCACCGTACCGATGGCGGAATTTTCATTCCACCAAGATCAACGGGAGCATCGAGCCGCCACCATTCACCATCGACATATGCATCGTAAGATTTTTTAAAGCTAGCCGGAACAGTTACATCGCCAGTTTCTTTATTAAAAACAGTTCCAAGACGATCGCCCTCAATAAAAGATTCGGCAAGATCGTTTTCACACAAACGCTTCATCTCCTCAAGCATGCCCATCGCAGTATCGCGATCGACATCGGAGTAGAGCGAGGTACCCATAACTTTGTCGCGCTCAAGCAGATCAAAGAGGCAGAATTCAATATCGCGGAGATTGGCGCTGTAATGGCTCATGGGGTGATTTTGCTACCCACCAGTAACTTATGCAAGCCTAAAACGGTGCTTCATATGTGTTTGCCTCGGAAATAGAGCGTTAAAGGGATAGGGTTCTGCGCGTGCTACTTAGTGATCGCGACATACGGGCGGAAATCGCCTCAGGACGAGTGGGCTGTGAGCCCTTTTCTGAATCCATGATCCAGCCATCTTCGGTGGATGTGCGCTTAGACAAATTTTTCCGAGTCTTTGAAAATCATAAATACAGCGTCATTGATCCATCGATCGAACAGGCCGAGTTGACCCGCGAAGTAGTAGCTGAAGGCAGCGAGCCCTTTATCTTGCATCCCGGCGAGTTTGTTTTAGCTAGCACCTATGAAGTGATTACTCTGCCCGACGACATCGCAGGACGTTTAGAGGGGAAATCATCACTTGGTCGTCTCGGTCTGCTCACACACTCTACTGCCGGCTTTATCGATCCTGGTTTTAGTGGACACATCACGCTCGAGCTCTCCAATGTGGCAAATCTTCCCGTTAAATTATTTCCCGGCATGAAGATTGGCCAACTCTGCCTCATTAAACTCTCATCCCCAGCAGAGCATCCATATGGCAGCGAAAAATATGGTTCTCGCTATCAAGGTCAGCGTGGGCCAACGGCCAGCCGCTCATTCTTAAACTTCCATAAGTCAAAGCTTGATTAAAGCGAAAGTTGTGGAGCAATGAGGAGTCGACTTACTACATTAAGAGGAAAACTCTACGCAATTATCTTTTGTTCGTTTTTTGCTCGTGTAGTTGGATTCCTTCTACTTCCAAATACTCCAAGTTTTCTAGGTCCAGATGAAGGAACCTATGGTGCTGTCGCAGATTGGACAGAACAAGGCTTCCCTGCAAAAGATTTTCCACTGTATGGAGAGGGTTTATATCTATCGGGGCGAGCCTTATTTTGGCCCGCTGCATTTTTTAATCAACTTGGCATAACACCTTTGTATTCAGTGAGGTTAACAGCGGCAATCTATGGGTTTTTAACTTTAGTACTTATAATTTATATCTTCTTAAAGACGGTTGATAAACAAGTTGCTGTCGCAGATTATGTGGAAAAAAATAGCAATTTAGTGGTTGCACTTTTTGTGGTTTTCGCTTTTCTGCCTAGCCACTTTGTCTGGTCACTCTTAGGGCTTCGAGAAAGCGCAGTAGAGTTTTGGGCTCTCAGCGCTTTTGCCTCACTTTACTGGATTTTCCACCTTCAGAAGAGGCTATCTCTTAAAGCGGTTTTAGTGTTAGTTGCTGCAACAGTTTTCACTTTTAGCTCTAGGCCTCAAGTCGGCTGGGTGTTAGGAATAACCTTTCTGATCTTCCTGCTTGCGAATGTAAGGAAGAAAACAGCACTATTTCTAATTCCAGTAGTTTTAGCCTCTATAGTGCTAGGTGTTTCAGGAACAACTGTTACACTCGTACCAACAGTTACACCTGGAACAACTGCCACCACACCAGGTATAATTGCCTCAACAAGCAACAAAATAATTAATATATTAAAAACCGCTGCCGAAATTACCGTCTATAAGCAACAGGTCAATCAATTGGATGCCGCTTCTGTAATAGTCACTCAAAGTTGTCCAAGAGATGGTTTGGCATTGGTGAATCGACCATCAACAAACTTTGATACATATTTCTGCATCGCTTGGCGCGCACCATATATGGCCTCAACATTCCTCTTTCGACCGTTGATTGGCCTGGATGTGACCAGCGCTTCTAGCCTTTTTGGAGCTCTCGAAAACATCCTTTGGTTGGGCGCATTTATCTTTATCATTGTAATGTTGATTAAAAAACGTAAAGTTACATTTTTCGGCCCCCTCGCACCTTCGCTGATCTTTCTCACCCTTTACAGCATTGGCGCTGGATCTTACGAAGGGAATATGGGTACAGCCTTTAGGCATAAGTCTCTCATTCTCTGGGCCGTCTTGCTGTTAATTGCCTCGATTATCGCAGCTGGGAAAAAGCCGATCTATGGGAATGAAATCGCCGAAAAGGCGGTTTAATTGGCTATGGAAATAATTGTAATTATTGGTGTCATTGCTCTTCTAGCAATCTTTTTTGTTGCTCAATACAACCGCCTGATTCGTCTCAACATTAGTGTCGATGAGGCGTGGGCTCAGATCGAGGTTCAGTTAAAGCGTCGTGCCGATTTAATTCCTAACTTGGTTGAAACCGTTAAAGGATATGCCAAGCACGAGCAGTCAACCTTTGATGCAGTTGTTACGGCACGTGCGAAGGCAACGACTGCAACCACGGTTGCCGATGTTGCAGCCGCCGATGGAATGCTCACACAAGCTCTGCGTGGTTTACTGGCTGTTGCCGAGGCCTATCCAGATTTAAAGGCGTCAACAAACTTTTTGGCGTTACAAGAAGAGCTATCAACGACTGAAAACAAAGTAGCATTTAGCCGTCAGTTCTATAACGACAATGTGCGTTCGCTCAATACCGCTGTAAAAACGGTACCCACTAATTTCTTTGCCGGTTTTGCAAAAGTGACTGAGCGCGAGTTTTACGAGGTTGAAGATCCTCAGGATCGTAACGCGCCAAAAGTTACTTTCTAATTTAAATGAACTTCAGAACACAACAGGCCGCCAATAAGCGTAAAACAGTTGGTCTGCTTGTCGGCATGGCCGTGCTTGTCTGGCTCGTTGTCTATGCAGCTCTAACTTATTTCGGAACATCTTCAGCGGGCATCGTTCCAATTGCAGTTGGAATAGCGCTGATTTCAGTATGGGGTTCGTACTATGGCGCCGACAAGTTAGTAATAACAATGACTGGGGCTAAGTTAATTCAAGAGTCAGATAATCCAAAACTATTTAACTTAATTCAAGAGGTAACAATCGCAAGTGGTTTACCTATGCCTAAAGTAGCAATAGTGGTGGATAGTGCTCCTAATGCCTTTGCAACTGGGAGAAATCCTGAGCATGCACTCATCGCATTCACTACTGGAATTTTGGAGGCGATGGATCGAGATCAACTTCAAGGCGTCATCGCCCACGAGCTGGCTCATGTTGCCAATCGAGATACTTTGGTATCTGCCGTGGCTGCGACAACTGCTGGCGCGATTGCGATTTTGAGTGACATGATGACTCGAATGATGTGGTTTGGTGGAGGACGTCGGGATCGAGACAGTAATGGAAATCCAATTCTTTTAATCATTTCACTTCTAATTCTCATTCTCGCTCCACTTGCCGCCATACTTTTAAAATCAGCAATTTCGCGCAAACGTGAATCACTCGCCGATGCAACGGCAGTTGCCTTCACCCGCAATCCCGCTGGTCTGCGAAGTGCGCTAGAAGTACTTGCATCGGATTCAACTGTCGTGCGCCAGAAATCAACATCAGTTGCGCACATTTGGATTGAGTCACCATTGGATGGGAAGGCAGTTTCCAAGTTATTCTCTACCCATCCGCCAATCGCTGAACGGATTGCAGTTCTCAAAGCCATGGAGGCGTTGAGCTAAAAAAGCAGGTTAAGCCTTAGCATTTGGAAAAAACAAGGTAAAAGTAGCGCCTTCACCTGGTTTTGATGTGACGCTGACTTTTCCGCCATGGGCGGCCATTACGGCGTCAACAATTGATAAACCAAGCCCGCTACCTTCGTTTCTATTTCTCTGTCGTGATGGGTCTGCACGGAAAAAACGCTCAAAAATTCTTTTCTGGTCGGCTTCACTTAAACCGGGGCCATTATCGGCAACACTCAGATATGCACCATCATCATCGGCGCGAGCAATGACAGTTATCGCCGTGCCCTCTGGGGTATGAATTCGTGCATTAGCAAGGAGATTGGTTATCACTTGGTAAATACGATCAGAGTCACCGAGTGTGTATAGCTCACTTGGAATATCGACATCTATTGGATGAGATGGACCGGCGGCTCTCGCTGAAGCAACTGTCTCTTCAATGACATGAACGAGATCAACGGGTTTAAACTCCATCTGACGCGATTGATCTATGCGAGCAAGTAGCAATAGATCTTCAACTAATGCACCCATACGAATTGATTCTTTTTCAATGCGACTGATGAGCTCTTTAGTTTTTTCGCCTTCTGGAACCGCGCCTTGTCTATGAAGTTCGGCAAAACCTCGAATCGCAGTTAAAGGCGTACGAAGCTCGTGACTGGCATCGGCTACGAAACGTCGAAGCTTGTCCTCGCTTTCAGTTCGGATCGCAAATGACTCTTCAATCCGTCCAAGCATTGTATTTAAGGAGGTACTCAAGCGACCTACCTCAGTATCGGGTTCGAAGTTATCAAGGCGAGCAGAGAGATCTCCCGCCGCAATCTTTTCAGCGGTCAACTCAACGGCCTCAAGGGGTTTCATACTTAATTTGATTACTTGGCGAGCTGCAAATCCAATGAGGAACAAAACTATAAAACCTATAAATAGAAAAACCCGACCAATTCGATTGGCCGTTCTCTCGAAATCACTGAGGGATTGTGCAACTACAACAGAGCCCATTGCAGATGGAAGCACACGGGTTACAACTCGAAAATCAGCTCCAGGCGCTTCAACGGTAAAGGGTTTACTTCCAAAAGTTGCGACCTGGCTGGGAATCATCCCTTTTAGATAATCGGCTATTCGATTGGTATTTAAATCTCCACCAATTCCGCCAATAAGATTTCCAAAGGGATCCAAAACAGTGACAGAGATAGATGTTGGTACTCGATTCAAAGGCGTCATAGGAGCTGCAGCTCTCATTGGCATATGTTCATCATCTTCGGAGTGTTTAGGGTTTACCTCGTCATCATTAACGATTCCAGCAGCATTTACGCGGTTGGTTGTTCCACCAATTACGCTATTGAGTTGTTCATCTACCTGACTCATTAAGTAACTACGTAGCAGAAATTGCGATGTTAAACCAGCGCCAATAAATCCGATTGCAGAAAGAAGCAAGACGCCAACGGTTAAACGGTTACGTAGTGACCAGTTACGAATCGGAGAGTTCATTACTTACTTTGGCGGCATCCGTAAACGATAACCAACACCTCGTACAGTGTGAATCAGCGGAGGATCAAAAGCATCGATTTTCTTTCGTAGATATGAAATATATGTTTCTACGATTCCTGCATCTCCACGAAAATCGTACTGCCATACGTGATCTAAAATCTGAGATTTAGAAACTACACGATCAGCATTAATAATTAAATAGCGAATTAATGCAAACTCAGTGGGTGATAGATCAAGTAAGTTGCCAGCACGGCGAACCTCATGCGTTGCCTCATCTAACTCAAGATCTGCAAAGCGCATCTTCTCATCATCAATTTCAATCTCTGTTATACCGGTGCGACGCAGAAGTGCACGAAGACGTGCAACTAACTCTTCAAGTGAAAAAGGTTTAGTCATGTAATCATCGCCACCAAGAGTTAAACCCTTTACTTTATCCTCCATGCCATCTTTTGCCGTGAGAAAAAGTACGCCCGTACTCACGCCCTCATTGCGAATCGCTTTACAGACTGCAAATCCATCTAGATCTGGCAACATGACATCTAAAACCATCGCATGCGGCTTAAACTCCTCAGCAATCGCCAGAGCTTGAGCACCATTTGCGGCGGTGCGGACATCAAAGCCGACAAAGCGAAGGCTGGTTGAGATGAGTTCGCTAATACTTGATTCATCATCGACAACGAGAATTCGTTGCATGGTCTTTTCAGCGGTTGTAGTCATGGCTACAGAGTGCCCCTAAAAACTGTGAGTTTCCTGAGATTCAGCGTATAACTAGGCCTGGGTTTGAGCTGTACCTACTCTTTGACCGAGCGCAAAAGAACTTGGGCAACGTCTAGGACCTCAACATCGGAGCCTCGGGCCGTGATTCCATCGCTAGTCATCACACGACAGAAGGGACAGGCCACGGCTAACTCTTTTGCCCCGGTCGCTATCGCTTCATCGACACGGTTGAGGTTGATCTGGCTCCCCAACTTCTCCTCCATCCACATACGGCCACCACCAGCACCACAGCAGAATGAGCGCTCTTTGTTGCGTGGCATCTCAGAGATTTCAACGCCAGTTGCTTCCAGTAGTTCGCGGGGAGGTTGATAAATTTCATTGTGACGGCCCAAGTAGCAAGGGTCGTGATAAGTCATCGCAGTGTGGCTCATTTTAATTGGTAACAACTTTTTCTCGCGCAGAAGTTGATTGAGTAGCTGCGTGTGGTGAAGCATCTCCAACTCAAAACCGCTTTGTGCATAATCGCGACCAATAGTTGTGAAGCAGTGCGGACAAGTAACAACGACCCTCTTTGTTCCCTTACTACGTCCAGCAAAGACCTCTTTAAATGTTTCGATATTTTCCGCAGCCAAGATCTGATAGAGAAATTCATTGCCAGCTCGACGTGCAGGATCACCAGTACACGTCTCTTTTTTGCCAAGGACTGCAAAGTTAACTCCGGCCATGTAAAGAAGTTCTGCAACTGCTTTAGTAGTTTTCTTTGCACGTTCGTCATAAGCCCCTGCACAACCCACCCAAAATAAATACTCAACTTCATCGGGCAACGTACCTTCAACGACTCGAATTGGAAAATCACATTCGGCGATCCATGCCTCACGATCATTTTTATTTGCACCCCAAGGATTACCGGTTTGTTCTAAGTTTCGGAAAGTTCCACCGAGCTCACTTGGAAAGTTTGATTCAACTAATACTTGGAAGCGGCGCATATTAACAATGTGATCAATGTGTTCAATATCAACAGGACATTCATTAACGCAAGCACCGCAGGTTGTGCAAGACCACAAAACATCAAGTGAAATAGGTGCACCTTCGCCTGCCATCGCCTCATTTTCAACTGTTTTAGCAAAGGCATGATCGCGCATTGCCATGATTAAAAGCTTTGGAGAAAGCGGTTTTTCAGTGTGCCAGGCTGGGCATTGAGACTGACAACGGCCACACTCCGTGCACGAAGTCATGTCCAACAGACCCTTCCACGTTATATCGGCACGGGTACCAAGTCCAAAGACATCGTCATCTTTTGGATCTTCAAAATTAATAACCTCACCATGTGACAACATCGCAGGTAGTGGACCAAGTGAAGATTTGCCATCGGCATTGCGTCGAAAAAAGATATTAAATGGTGCTAAGAATCGATGCCATGCAACACCCATTGTTAAGTTGCTAGCGATAACAATAAACCAAGCCATCGACACAACAATTTTTATCATTGCAATCAGCTGCACCGCTGAAGTGAGTTGACCCAATGTCCATGACTTCAGCATTGAGGCTAAAAACCACGTTGTCACATAATGTCGGTTCCAATCAACCTCATCAGATAAAGCACCCTCTAAGCCACGCAATGCAATTACACAAAAAACGATTACAAGAATCGTTGCCTCTACGTAATAACCCTTGAGCATTCCTGAACCATAAAAACGAGATGTCCGATCTTTCTTTGTAATTCGCGTGAATTGACGAATGCCGATCAACACGAGAATTCCAACACCTGTTGCCCATGCAATTAGCTCAGTAAAGTATTCATATATCCATAAATGGCCGATGATTGGCAGTGCAAACTCCGGAGTAATTAATTGTCCATAAGCGGTAATCAGTGTTCCAAACAAAACAACAAAGCCAATCATGACGAACCAGTGGGCAAAACCCACAACCGTGAAGTTAAACATCTTGGTGTGACCAAAAATCTCTCCAAATGCCATGCGCAAGCGCCTGCCACGATCATTGCTTCTCGTTGGGTCGGGCTGACCTTTCTTATAAATTCCAATTAATTGCCGAGTCCGAACCCCCATGAGGGCAAGGCCTATAACCGTTATTCCGTAAGCGACAAATTGGTAGACAAATAGATGGGACATGTTGGATAGAATAGTCCAATAAACTAGTAAATTTCGGGCTCACCAGTGTTAGGGAAACTAAAAATGGATCTCCTTAATCAAGATTGGGAAGTTAGGTCGCTAGATGACCTAGATCCATCTGGATTGCAACTGGTCTCTGATTTCTTTAACGAACATTTCCCAGGAGTTTTCTATCCAAAATGCACTCCAGAATTATTTACCTGGAAGCTGGGTTCAGGTAATCCGGCTGGGAAAGGATTTCTAACAGTCGCCATGAGTAATGGGTTGGTAGTAGGCACAGCCTCAGGAACACGGAAAATTCTTATTGAAAATGACAAATTAATAGAAGCTATTGAAATTGGCGACACATTCACCCACCCTAATTTCCGCAAAAACGGTAAATGCATTTCACCTCGACCTCCTGGTACAGATACGGACAAATATTATACAGTTAGTATATTTGGAAGACTAGTTAGTGAAACAATTGCTCGTGCGAAATTGAATGGCGTTCATTTTATTTATGGCACGCCTAATGAAAACTCGAAACCTCCATATCTTAAACGACTGAAATTCAAGGAAATTGACAAGGGCAATATATATTCAAAAGTAATATTGACTCCAGAGTTTGCACCACTAAAGAGAATCCGTTGGATATTAAATATATCTCAATCTATAGTTCAAATATATACTCGCGGACTTAGCTACTTAATACTCGGAAAGAATTCACTATATGAGATATCTAATTTCGAATTCTTAGAAAATTACAATAAAGGAATTTACGTCACTGAACATAATCCGAATAAAATATACCTGGTGAATAATTATCAAGTTCTCTACCATCGATACGTTCTGCATCCTAATCAGAAATATCGATTCTTTCAGGTGACTGTCAAAGGGGCTAAAAGAGGAGTTTTCATTTCTACCGAGGTCCTTAGATCATCCGGAGTAAGTAGTTTTGTAGTCTCTGACTGGCTTTTCTCTGATGAAAAAATCCAAAGGAGCCTTTCTCTATTTATCTCAAAATTGCGCTCATACAATCGAAACACCGAAACTATTTCTTTTTGGGAGCATGGGCGGCCCGCCAACGTAAAACAACTATCACTAGGCATTTTTCCTCGGAAAAGGGTTTCAGTAATCAGCAAAGATTTTAGAAATTCCGATTCTGATAATGCATCAGAGTTTGGGGATTTTCACATTGGTTGGAGTGACAATGGCTAATCCAAAGTGAATCCAGGGCAAATGCTAAGACGCAAGATTCTCAACCTTGCAAAGCGGATAATAGGATGTGCGTATTTGCTCATAGGTGCACCAGGGCACAAGTCAAGAATTATCGCTTTTGTTTTCCACGAGGTTGGCGATACCCCAAGAGGACATGCACGATTAACAAATACTTATTCAAGTAACAAGAATTTCAAGAAGCAGATTGCCTTATTGACTGCCAATTTTAAGTTGATTGACCCATTGGAAGACAAACTTTGGATTAGCAAGTCAGGATGTCTTATCACGTTTGATGATGGGTATAAAGGAGCGTTAGGGGCGGCAAAAACTTTGGAGGTATTAGGGATTCCATCTATCCATCTACTTAATCTTGAGACTATTTATGGACAATTCAACTCATCAGCATTGATACATTTTAGAGCCATCCAGTCAGCACAGGAAATCAAATGGTCTGAGTCGAAACCAAAAGTAATGAGAGAATTGTTATCAAAACTTTCCAATGTTGAATTGGAGAGTTTGAAGGATTTTTCTGGACCATATCTGAACGAAGAGGAGTTAAAGGAGCTAATTTCGTTAAACCGAGTATCCCTGGGAGATCATTTTCTGAATCACTGGTATGGCAATAGTCTTACCCAAGAGGAAATTAAAGAGAACCTCTATGTAAACGCAACAAATTTTCATGAAATACATAAAATGAAACCATATTTTGCCTCTCCTCACGGTCAAATGGATGATGAAAAAATAAAACTAATTATCGAAGAAGGTTATGAGTTGATTTTCTCAGGATCTACTTGGAGAAAAATTGGAAATGTACCGATTGTGCCGAGAATCGATATGAATAACTCGATTCGGTCAAAGGCTAGCCTTTTCGGGGCGATAGCGATTTTAATTTTAAGAAGTAAATTAAAGACTAAAACCTAGAGGTAAAATCTTGAAATTCTACAGGCGAAAAATGGCAAATTTGTTTGGCGAATTTGCCACGAATACGAGAAGATACGTTTCTCGACAAGATATTGAGTGCAAGTACCCAGCGAACCAGAAATGTCTTGCTGAGAATATTGCCCGAGAATAGAGTGCTTAGCAGCCGACCATTTTGCCTGGTTTTCGCGATTTCTATATAGGCCGAGTGCCAAGAATCGAACGCCTTTGGAACCTTACCCATTATTTTTATTGGTCGGGTTCTAAGTGCTGCCATATCCCTTGACAAAATTTCGGTATTTGAGTGCCATTGTCCGGTGTGAATTCTGTAAGCCATCAGAGATTTATTAGAAAATACAACGCGACCTCGATTTGCCAACTCGATAGTTAAATAGAGTCCGGCCGATGTTGATAGGTTTTCATCAAATCCACCGACCTCTCTTAAAATTGAAGTGCGAGTCATGCCAGTTGACTCTGTGCCGGCACCATAACCCTGCATTCTTAACCAGCGGTTAAGTAGCACCTTGGTATTCTTATGCAAAACAAGCCTGAAGTTAGTGATTCTATTTGTGTCGCTAAAAATCAGGTAGGGGCATATAACTAGAGATACATCGCTATTTTTTCTTAATACTTGAACTTGATCAAACAGTTTATTTTTTGACCAAATATCATCGGCATCAAGGAAAGCAACATATTCACCTGTCGCCTTTGCTATTCCTGAATTTCTGGTTCGACATTGACCAGCATTTCGATTCTTTATTAGAACCCAATTTCCTGGATTCTTTAGAATGAATTCCTCCACAACCTCGACACTACTGTCGGTAGAACCATCGTCAACAATGATTGCTTCCCAATCGGTAAAGCTCTGGTTCAATAGGGAAGATAAGGTTTTTTCAATCCACTTCTCCTTGTTATAGAGTGGAATGATTACCGAAACTGTTGGACTCATTTAGCAATTCCGTTTAGTTTTTTGTAGGAAAAAATTATTAATATTAAATAAGTAACCGCTATACCAATAGGCACACCTATTAAACCGGCCAATTTTACGCCAATTAGACTGAATATTGTCGAGAATGCAATTAATAGAAATGACAACTTTGCCACAACATTTTCCCGACCTTCAGCAACAAGTGCTGAGATTCTTATTTGAAAATAACCTCGAATTAGCTCTTGTGTTGAAAACCCTAGCAGCACGATAAATGGGACTAACCAATCTTTTCCAAGAACTACTACGATCAAAATTTGGGAAAAAGCGGCGAAAACTGAAGATATAAAAACTCCAATAATTAAACGTGCGAACCAAGATTTACCAATCAATTTGTAGGTACTCAATGAAAAGCTACTTTGTCCGCTGACAATCAATCGTGAAAATGCTTCTGGTAAAAAACGTAAGTAAGTCAAAAGACTTGTTCCGACTGCAAATTTTCCTAGAACTCCAAGTGGTAGAAACCATGCAATGACAATTCGATCAATTCTGTCGGCAAAACCACTTGCGATGCCGACAATATGGAATGGGGTTGAAGTTTTGATTAGAAGGCCAATTTCTTTCCAGGAAGGCGTAATACTTGCATTGGTGTGAACCAGTAGAATAAGAGCAGAGGAAACAACTGAAGTGATGTAAGAAATAATCAATGAGGTAAACAACGAAGCGGCAATACTTACTTGGTTTGAAAGAGAAAATAGAAAAAATACAGAAATTTGAATGACAATGGTTAGTAGATCAAGGATGGATGCAATCTTAAATAATCCATACGCAATTAAGCCTTGGTGAAAGTTAAAATCCAAAGCTCCAAGAAAAGCATAGATAGCTGCTAAATACAGAAGAGTCGTTGGAATCGAAACATTCGAAGCCGAGTACAGAAGAAGTACGCCTATAGAAAATCCTGAAACTAAGAAGGCCAGAATCAGATTTGTGTATAAGTAAGCGGAGAGTGAAATAAATTCAGGGTTTGAAACAGTGAATTTGCGAAAGGTCAATCCAATTCCAGAAGTGAGTGCGACCATCACAATCACAATGACAACAAGCATCAAGGTGACAAGAGATCGCTTTTCTATACCCAGCGATTTACTGTAATAAAGCGAGAATACGAGAGCTAACAAAGACGAGATTCCACGGGTCAGGAGAAAGCCATTCTTTATCTTCCGGCTTATTAAATGTGGCATTGCCCCGACCCCCCTAAAAATCACCCGATACCCACGGAGAATTGAAAATGAACAGTGAAGCAACTTCACAAGAATAGTGGCGACCACCGAAAGCCCAGCCCAGCCAGAAGGGGAATAAACCCATCACCCTCTAGGTTTACATAAGTAACAAACCTGAGTCGCTTCAACTCAACCTTTTGAGTAGGATGGACTCAAGTTTAAAGCAGGCCTCGACCCTATCCCAGGCTCGAGCGAGATAAAAGGAGCGTTATAAATGGCTAGAGCAGTTGGAATCGACCTCGGAACGACAAATAGTTGCGTATCGGTCCTAGAGGGTGGCGAACCTACCGTTATCGCCAATGCTGAAGGCGCCCGAACGACACCGTCGATTGTGGCCTTCGCAAAAAATGGCGAGGTCCTCGTCGGTGAGGTGGCTAAGCGCCAATCGGTGACTAACGTCGATCGCACGATCCGCTCAGTGAAGCGTCACATGGGTACTAACTGGTCAATTGATATCGATGGCAAAAAGTACACAGCACAAGAGATTTCAGCCCGCGTATTGCAGAAGCTAAAGCGTGATGCTGAATCGTACTTAGGTGAAACTGTGACAGATGCGGTTATTACCGTGCCTGCATATTTTAATGATGCACAGCGCCAGGCAACAAAAGAGGCCGGTGAAATTGCAGGCCTCAACGTTTTGCGCATCATCAACGAGCCAACAGCTGCAGCGCTCGCATATGGTTTAGATAAAGCCGAACAAGAGCAGACGATTCTTGTCTTTGACTTAGGTGGCGGAACTTTCGACGTATCACTTCTTGAAATCGGAGACGGCGTTGTTGAAGTCAAGGCAACCAATGGCGATAACCACTTAGGTGGAGATGACTGGGATCAAGCTCTCGTTGACTTCTTAGTACAAAACTTTGGTTCACAAAACGGAATTGATTTAACTAAAGACAAGATGGCGATGCAACGTATTCGTGAAGCTGCAGAGAAAGCAAAGATCGAACTTTCGTCCTCACAATCTGCATCGATTAACCTTCCATATATCACCGTTGATGCTGGGAAAAATCCACTGTTCATGGATGAGACCATTACGCGCGCACAGTTCCAACAGTTAACAGGATCATTACTTGATCGTTGCAAGAAGCCATTCCAGGCAGTATTAAAAGATGCCGGAATTCCAATTAGCAAGATTCAAAGTGTTGTACTTGTTGGTGGATCAACTCGTATGCCAGCAGTTGTTGAACTTGTAAAAGAGCTGACTGGCGGAAAAGAGCCAAATAAGGGTGTAAACCCTGATGAGGTCGTAGCCGTTGGAGCCTCTTTACAAGCCGGTGTATTAAAGGGTGAAGTTAAGGATGTTCTACTCCTTGATGTAACACCACTATCTCTCGGTATCGAAACTAAGGGCGGAGTAATGACTCGATTGATCGAGCGCAATACAACGATTCCTACAAAGCGCAGTGAAGTATTTACAACTGCCGATGATAATCAGCCAGCGGTACAGATTCAGGCCTATCAGGGTGAGCGCGAAATGGCGGCTTATAACAAGAAATTGGGCATGTTCGAACTCACTGGTCTGCCACCTGCCCCACGTGGAGTCCCACAGATCGAAGTTACTTTTGACATCGATGCCAACGGGATCGTTCACGTATCGGCTAAGGATCTTGGTACTGGTAAAGAGCAGAGCATGACTATTACTGGTGGCTCAGCGCTTTCAAAAGATGAGATCTCACGCATGATGGAGGATGCCGAATCACATGCTGAAGAAGATCGTCAGCGCAAAGAAGAGGCTGAAATCCGCAACGCTGGTGACTCACTTCTTTACTCAACTCAGAAGTTTATTAAAGATAATGAGGAAAAACTCAGCGAAGGCGATGCACTCGAAAAGAAGACTGAGACAGAGGCAGCTCTTACCGAACTGCAGACCGCTCTCGGTGGTTCTAACTTCGAAATGATCAAGAGTGCAACTGAAAAAGTTGCAACTGTTAGTCAAGCTCTAGGTGCAGCCCTTTATGCCGGTGCCGCAGCAGCTGGTGCTTCTGAGAGTGAAAGCGCAGCGCATGAAGATGGCGTTGAAGATGCTGAGGTAATTGACGAAGAGCCAGCTAAATGAGACACAAAAGTGTCGAGTTTTGGAATTGGTGTATGTAAGTGACAACAGAGAGCGAAATAACGCAACCTGTAGATCAAGTAGATGAAATAGTTGAAGATGTAACACCGGATCAAGTAACTGATCCGGTGGTTACTCTCACCTATGATTTACAACGGCTCCAAGCAGAGTATGCCAACTATCGAAAGCGAGTTGAGCGTGATCGTTCATTAGCGCATGAAATGGCAATCGGTGCGGTACTTACCGAGCTCTTGGCCTTGCTCGATGATGTTGATCGCGCAGAACAACATGGTGAACTCACGGGTGGATTTAAAGCCGTTGCCGATCAACTTAATGCGATCACAGCACGCATAGGTCTTGAAAAATACGGTACCGAAGGTGAAGTCTTTGACCCACAGATTCACGAAGCGCTCATGCACGATACATCAGCAGATGTTGCTGTTGCGACCGCTTCAAAGATTTTGCAGCCTGGCTATAAATACAAAGAGCGAATTCTGCGCCCCGCCCGTGTCTCTGTAACCGATCCAACCGGAGAGTAATTATTCATGGCCGCCAAAGACCTATATGAAAAGGACTTTTATAAGGTTCTCGGAGTAGATAAGAAAGCTGGCGCCGATGAAATCAAGAAAAAATATCGCTCGCTAGCGCGAGAGCTTCACCCCGATAAAAACAAGGGCGACGCCGTAAAGGAAGAGAAGTTCAAGGGCATATCTGAGGCCTATGAGATCTTGTCAGATGCTAAAAAACGGGCCGAATATGACGAAGCGCGCTCGCTCTATGAGCGCGGCGGATTCCGCGCGCCGATGGGCGGGGGACAAGGCCAGCAAGGTGGAGATTTCAACGATATCTTCGGCGGCGGAAATCCACAGGATATCTTCGCTAATTTGTTCGGCGGTGGTCGCCGCGGTCCACGTAAGGGTCAGGATTTACAGACCGAAGCGACGATTACATTTCGTGAATCGATTTTTGGCACAACGTTGGATCTGCGCTTAGCAACCGATCGCGGAGCGACACAAAACATCACGGCACGTGTGCCGGCGGGAGTTAACGATGGCGCCAAGATTCGAGTCAAAGGCAAAGGAGCTGAGGGCGAAGCTGGTCCGGGTGACTTATTTATTCTCTTGCACGTAAAACCTCATGCAATATTTGCACGAAAAGGCGAAAACTTAACTCTGACTTTACCGGTCACTTTTGCCGAAGCCGCACTTGGCGCTGATATAAAAGTGCCGACGATGAGTGGTGACGATGTCACTGTTCGTATTGCACCAGGAACATCTAATGGTCGCACCCTTAGAGTTAAAGGTCGCGGAATAACCAAAGGCTCAACGACAGGAGATCTTCTCGTGTGCGTTGATGTTCAGGTTCCACAACGCGTTGATGGCAAAGCGCTAGAAGCGCTAAAAGTATTTGCTCAAGAGACGGCGCATCAAAATGTACGCGCCGATTTAATCGCTAAGGCAAAAGTATGAGCGAGAATACTAAAAATAATTCGCTAGACGATGACGCCGCCGTTTATGTGATATCTGTCGCCGCAGAAATCTCTGGTCTACATCCTCAAACTCTGCGCCAATATGATCGATTAGGTTTAGTTTCTCCAAATCGCACCGAGGGTCGCAACCGTCGATATTCACTGCGTGATATTGCATTACTTCGTGCGGTACAAAGATTAGTTGGCGAAGGCATTAATCACGCAGGGATAAAGAGAATTATTGATTTGGAGTCTGCGATGGCCAATATGGCGATTGAAGTTGCGCAGTTGCGTATTGAAGTCGATGCTTTAATAGATGCGAATCCACCTAAAGGCTTAATGCGTCGAAATCGCACCGAAGTAATCCTTTACAAAGACGAAAACTAAGCAGATTTTAAGTATTTTTCCAATGCCTCTCTGATAATCGAGGATGCAGTTTCCCCGCGGCGCTTAGCTTCTCTTTCAAGTGCAACTTTAAGTTTCTTTGGAACTCTTGCCTTAATTTCAGGAGAGTGTATTTTTGGACCGGTCAAAGAGGGCCGACCAATAATCACGCCGAGATCCTTTTTTAGTATTCTCTCTACATACGCGCTTGTTACGCGCTTTCCATTTCTATCAAGAATTATTTCATGCTCTAAATCAACGTAGCGAGACCTCGCCGACGACTTTATATTAGGTTTAGCTTTGGCAACCATCTCATTTACCCCTTCTAAATCGATGCGGCATCACGTGTATAACTAGAATGCAATCTGACAAAACAAGAGCTTCGATCTCCAAAATCAAACCTCGATTATCAGGGCCAATCCAAATCAGTCGATCAGGATCACCTGAATCTCCATGGACTCGAATCGGTTGCATTGTCTCGATAACAAAGACCGCTCTGGCCTTACCTATTCGATGCTTGCGTGCCGATTGGGTGAAGTTTAGATTCATACCATTATATTATGAGCCACACAAAGAATCAAGAGAGTTTTATACTTTATATGTGGATAAAGATCAATAAACCCTCAAGCAGTTGAAAAAGCGGTCCTGCCTGACCATTTACCAAGAATTTGTTCGGCGGGTGTTTTCAAAACCGATTCTAGAATCGTGGCATATACATCTCTGAAATCCGTCGTCACTGCCAAATCTCCATCGACAAGCTTCGATAATGCTGGCTGGTCACCATAAAAACCGCCCTTAACCTTTTCACCTATTAGGAACATTGGCCCAGATGTCCCGTGATCGGTTCCTTGGGATGCATTGCCCTTTACTCTGCGACCAAACTCGCTGTAGACCATTACCGTGACGTCATTTAATCGTGAAGTTGATTTGAGCTGACTCATAAATCGAGTTAGAGATGAAGAGACCACACCGAGCAGTGCGGCCTGAGCGTTGGCCTCATTAGCATGTGTATCGAAACCTCCCAATGAGACTGACCAAACTTTAGTTGGCGATCCTGCAGCAATTAATTTCGCAACCACATCTAACTGTTGTGACAGATCACTTCCTCCACCTGCATTACCACCATTTACCGTTGGCAAGTCAACTGCGACTGGCGCCGGTGCTTTTAATATCGGTTGTATTGCCGTTGAAACCGAAAAGAGATTTCGCATTGAGGTTGCCGCCGCTGCCATTAACTTTGAATCAGTTGGTGCAGGTTTTGAAAGTTTAATACATTGAGAGGCAAAAGCACCCTTTGGTATTACTAATCCACCCAACGGTAGCGCTGATCCGGAAATCTTTGTTCCGGAAAGCATTGGCGGCAGCACAGATCCTAAAGAGATTGCGAGCATTGGATCTTCGGGTTGAGAATCTAACCAACGGCCTAACCAGCCACTATTAACCGCCTTGCCGGGAGATGCAGTCTGCCACTTTGCCATAGATGAAAAATGTGAGCGATCAGATTTTGGATAGCCAACTCCGCGAACAATAGCTACCTTATTTTGATCCCACAGGTTTTTTATTCCTGTCATTGACGGATTTAGAGCTAGTTCGGAATCAAGTGGCAACATTGTTTCTGCCTGATAAGAAATATCTGGTCTCGAAGAAAAATAGATTGGATCTTTATAAGGAATAACAGTATTTAGACCATCGTTTCCACCGTACAAAGTTACAACGACGACAATTGGTGTACCGGCTGCGAGAGGGCGGTCAATTGCCGCCTCAGCGATTTCATCAAAGGTTAAAAAATTCGCGGTGACTCCCACTGCAACTGCGCCAGTAGTTAATTTTAGAAACCTGCGTCGCGAAATCGTATCCATCACTGCTCCTAAGCACTCACTATGTATTCAGGACTGCATAAAGCCAGGAGGGCAAACTGAACTGGATCATCGAGTGCGCTCCGTAGAGCAGATTGAGTTCGAGAGCTCCATTCAGGTACACCTAACCAGTCGGCACTTCCTCGAACTCTTAACTCCCGAGGAATCGCAGTAAGTGCGGTTAAACCACTCTGTTTGACAAGCCAGGAGGCAAATGCCAATCGATATTGAGAAGTGGCCGAGGATAACCAAGCCTCACCCGCTGGCCAACCACCCACGTTTGGTGGTTTAAATGGAACTTGACCTAATTTATCTAAAAAACCATTTAATTGAGCGGGCGTTTGTAGTTGAGATGGAGTTAATTCGAGTGCACGACAAGCAGAGATAAACCATTCAACGGGAGATTTAACCAGCGAATTTTTAGGATCTCGCATTGCAGAATCTGCCGCCATTGCCTGAACGGCGGCCGTGATATTTCGCCCCGCGAATGCTTCTTTTGCTGAGAAGTCTGCTGGCATAACTTCGGTGCTAGAAATAAATCGATACCACAACCGCTCTGAAATAAATATTGCACAATCATCTCGAGCTACTAGGAAATCACTAAGTGTGTCGCCGGTAAATACACCAGTTTTACCTAACAAAGTTACGGGATTTGTATCCCGGCGATTTTGATTAATTGTTACAGTTCCATTACTGCGTACAACTTGATATCCAGTGAGCACACGCGATATCGCTTTGACATCATCTTCGGTATATCGATTTACTCCGAGAACAAATAGCTCCATAAGTTCGCGGCCTAAGTTTTCATTAGGGGCTTTAACGGTGTTGTCCTGACCGTCTAACCAAAACTGTAATGCACCATCATTGAGCATCGCCTTAACCATCGCATTAAAATCGCCAAGTGCATGTGTTCGAAAGACTTTATTTTGTTTGAACATCGGTAAGGGAAAATTCAATTTTTCAATGGAAGTCGCCCAATGTCCATGCCAAAACCAGACCATGCGCTCAAGCAGGCCATGTTCATTCAATGCCATTAAATCCAACCACCATAAACTCATCGCTTGAGCCTGACTTCGCATCGCGATTGCAAATGGAACAACCTCTGGGGAGTTTGCTGCCGGATACCTTCCTAGATCAATAATTTCGGGTTCAATCACGGGTAAGAGATTGGTTGTGGTGTCTGGAATAGTTGTTAATCGAACCCGTACAGTCGCTACACCATCTTTTAACGCCTGCGCATATTCGCCCGGACGGGGACCAAAACCAAAGCGGTCAAATAATCGCGATGTCTCAAGACGCCGTGCATCCATGGGGTGACTTTAGGGGCAAAACATTACGTTTTAACTTGATGTAGATGAACCCACAAAGAACTCACAAGGTTTTGCTACGAGATAGTAGGCTCGCCCGCATGAGTTCACGCGAGGCGTTAAGAGATCAGATTGTAAAAAAAGCCGTGGTGCATGGCAAAGTCATCCTCTCCTCAGGTAAAGAGGCTGACTACTACGTAGATCTTCGCCGCGTCACCCTTGATCACGAAGCCGCACCCTTAGTTGGCGAGGTGATGTTAGAGCTCACAAAGGATTTGAATTACGAGGCCGTCGGAGGATTAACACTTGGAGCCGATCCCGTTGCAACGGCGATGATGCATGTTGCTGCCCAGCAAGGAAAGAGGATTGACGCTTTTGTTGTTCGTAAAGCGGAGAAGGCCCATGGCTTACAACGTCGAATTGAAGGTCCTGATGTAAAGGGAAAGCGCGTATTGGCCGTGGAAGATACATCAACAACCGGTGGATCAGTTTTAATGGCGGTCGATGCCCTCCTTGAAGCCGGTGCAATCGTTGTTGGTGTCGCAGTAATTGTCGAACGCGGCGCGGCACCAAAGATTAAAGCAGCGGGATACGAATACCGCGCAGCTTTTCAGTTAGAGGATTTGGGTCTTTAATACATTACTTGTGATGTTTGCGTGTCTGCCACTCACGAAATATTTCAATAAATACCGGAATTAAACTTAAAAATATAATTAAGCCGATGACTGGCAATAAATAAGCATCTACCGAACCTTCGAGTTTTTCTCCAAGCACGAAACCAAGGCCAATGACTCCCTGTGTCCAAATCACCGCACCGAGCGCATTATATAAAAAGAATTTTCTCTTAGCAACACCAATAACGCCACACATTGGATTAATTAATGTCCGGACAAATGGAACAAATCGAGCGAAGATAAGCGCTTTACCTATCCCGTACTTGCGAATCCATTTTTCAGTAGTAATAACTTTTTGGTGATTAAAGAATCGGCCGTCTGGGCGATCAAAAAATTTACGACCGTATTTTTCACCAAAGAAATAACCTACTAGGCCGCCAACGGTTGCCGCAAAGGGAGCGCCAACAAAAAGTGCAACCGCAGATAGTTGCGCATTTCCCAAGATTGCCGCCCCCGAACCCGACGCCGCAATTCCGGCGATAAATAGGAGCGAGTCGCCAGGAAAGGCCAGACCGACAAGTAGCCCAGTTTCAGCGAAGATAATTGCGAGGACTCCAGCTAATCCAAGATCGGCGACAATCGAGTGTGCATCAAAGAGATTCATTGAACTCAGGCTACCTCACGACGGAGGAGAGGCCAAAAACTAGTTATGAAATTGTTGCATTGGCACGCTCAGTTTACATGGCGTTTTCATTGCTTTTAGCTACAAATGTGATGAGACTTGAGCACCCCATGGGACGCGGATTTCACAAGGATTCCGGACCAATGACCCCCTGAAAGAAAAGGCGATATGAAAAAAACCTTGAAACTCTCAGCTGTTGTAGGTGCTCTCGCTCTTGCAGCAACGACACTTTTAACACCTGCTGCAACTGCAGCACCTGCTTATTGCGCTGACTTTAAGCAGTTCGGAAAATTTAAGAATGTGACGGTCAAAGTATTCGCAGGTATTCGTGATCCCGAAGCATCTGTCATGACCAAAGTATTTTCACACTTCACGAAGTGTACAGGAATCAAAATTGCATACGAAGGAACTGATCAGTTTGAAACACTTCTACCTGTTCGAGTAAAGGGTGGAAACGCTCCTGATATTGCAATTATTCCTCAACCAGGTCTCATAACAACAATGGTTGCAACTGGAAAAGCAATTCCAATAACTGGACAGACACTTGCAAATCTAAACAAGTATTACAACTCTGCATGGAAGTCATTTACGACTGTCAAGGGCAAAGTTTACGGAGCACCATTCGGTGCCTCATCTAAATCACTTGTTTGGTACTCACCTGCACAGTTCAAAGCAATCGGTGCAACCGTCCCAACTACTTGGGCACAGATGGATGCAATTGGTGCGAAGTTCAAAGCTGCAGGAAAACTTCCTTGGTGTGCTGGTATTGAATCAGGCGCAGCAACTGGTTGGCCTTCAACTGACTGGATCGAACAGATGGCGCTTCGTGAACTTGGTCCCGATAAGTACAACTTATGGTGGAAAGGCAAGCTCAAGTTCTCATCCCCAGAGATGCAGGGCGTAATGGCCAAGATGCAAGCATGGTTAGGTACAGAGAGCCAAGTTGGAAATTTGCAATCAGTTGCAACTCGTAAGTTCCAAGATGCTGGCGTACCAGGACTTAAAGATGGCACATGCGGAATGTTGCAGCAGGCATCTTTCTATTCATCAATGTTCCCAGCCGGAACTACATTTGGACCAAATGGAGATGCAAATGCTTTCTATTTGCCTCCAACAAACAACAAGTTTGGTAAGCCAATCGAAGGTGGCGCTGAATTCCCAGTTGCCTTCAGCAAGAAGAAGGAAGTTGCAGCAGTGCAGGCTTACTTCTCTTCACCAGCTTACGGAACTGAGCGTGCAAAGCTTGGCGGATGGACATCTGCCAACAGTGGAATTCCACTATCTGCATACTCAGATCCAGTGCTCAAGGTTGTTGCACAATCACTTCAATCAAAGAAGGGTTCGATTGTGTTCGATGCATCAGATTTGATGCCAACTGCAGTTAACGGCGCTTTCTGGAAGGAAATGACGAAGTTCTACGCAGAAGGTAAGTCAATGAAGGATGTTGCAGCAGCAATTGATGCAAACTGGTAAATAGCAATTAGCTCGAAGTTGTAAAAAACTAGGGCCTACCTCTTGGTAGGCCCTAGTTTCTCAATTACACTGTGAAAGATTTCAATGTGAGAGATAGAAGAGAAACGAGAGTTTGCCTGTGATTACTTGGTCAACTTTGTATGCCAGTTCTTGGCCGAAGATTGTTCAGATTCTCACTGTGCTCATTATTTTCTTTGGTTTTTATGGAATCGCATTTGCTGCAGGCGCGCGAATAAAAGGTAAGAAACAAAATAATCTAGCTTTGGCACTTTTCCTAGTTCCAGCTCTAATTTTAGTAATGACTGGTTTGGGTATCCCTGCGATCCAAACATTTATTGAATCCTTCAAAAATGCCGACTCCTCTAAGTGGGTGGGGCTAGCTAATTACACAAACGCTGTAAAAGATCCGGATATCCGATTAGCATTTATGAACACAATCGCTTGGGTTGTTATCTGCCCCGCCATTGTCACAACTTTAGGAATTTCACTTGCAACAATGCTTAATAAGATGAAACGTGAAGCGCTTGCAAAGTCTTTAATTTTCATGCCCATGGCGATTTCATTCGTAGGTGGATCTTTAATCTGGAATTTGATGTACTCATATCAAGAACAAGATGCTCCGCAAACAGGTTTGATTGGCCAATTTTTTGTTTGGCTTAACTTCGATGTAAAGCATCTGCTGTTGTGGTACCCATGGAATAATTTGTTTTTAATGGTTGTCTATGTGTGGGGATTTACTGGCTTTGCGATGGTTATTTTATCAGCGGCAATCAAAGGAATCCCCTCTGAAATTGAAGAAGCTGCTCAACTCGATGGTGCAACTGGAATCAAATTATTCAGGACTATTACCGTCCCAATGGTGCGCACAACAATTATCGTCGTTCTAACGACGGCAATGGTTGGTACCCTCAAGCTCTTTGATGTAATTCATACAATGACCGGCGGAAACTTCAAAACCGATGTTTTATCTAATCGGATGTTTGATGAGAACTTTGTCTATTTGAACTATGGCAGAGGCTCAGCCCTTGCGGTACTTATCTTTCTCGGCGTAATTCCGATTACGTATTACAACATTCGCTCATTGCGTCAGGAGAGGAAGCACTGATGGCTACTAAAGCACCCGGAGCTAATCGCCCATTCACCTCACCGATTGCATCGCTCATTGTTACAGTTATTGCACTCTTGTGGACAGTCCCGACCTTTGGTTTGCTCGTCACATCATTCCGTAAGAAAGAGGACATAGTTTCAAGTGGTTGGTGGAACTCTTTTACAAACCCATCCTTCACTTTCGATAATTTTCGGGCAGTGTTATTTGAAAGCGGGGGCACGGTTGGCGAACAGGGAATGATCCCATTTGCCGTTAACTCACTCGCAATTACTATTCCAGCAGTTCTGCTATCAGTTGGCTTTGGTTTGATGGCTGCATATGCACTTGCTTGGATACCCTTCCGTTTCAGTGACCATGTTTTCTATGGCCTCTTTGCATTGCAAGGTGTTCCACTGCAACTCTCACTCTTGCCGTTGCTTACTTTTTTTGCAACTGGCGTGCAGTTATTCGGTATAACAATTTTTCCACAGTTAAATATTGTCGGAACATTAGCTGCAGTCTGGTTGCCTCACACAATGTTTGGTCTGCCACTGGTAATTTACTTATTACATAACTTTGTCGCAGCTCTTCCAAGGGAGTTACTTGAGGCCGCGCGAATTGATGGCGCTAATCACTTTGATGTTTTCCGTCGGATTATATTGCCGCTCTCATTACCAGCAGTTGCATCGATTGCGATTTTCCAATTCTTATGGATTTGGAATGATCTCTTAGTGGCACTTGTTTTTGCTGGTGGAACCGATGATGTCGCACCATTGACATTGCATCTTGCCAACTTAGGCGGCTCTCTTGGCTCTCACTGGGAAAACGTCGCACCTGCCGCACTTGTTTCAATCATCATTCCGTTGATTGTCTTCTTCTCACTGCAGCGCTATTTCGTGCGTGGATTGCTTGCGGGATCAGTTAAGTCCTGAGCCTCACTTTATATGACTGCTCCATTATTTAAAATCTGATCTCGGTACCAATAGCCTGAATCCTTAATGATTCGCTCCTGTGTGTCAAAATCGACGTATACAATTCCAAATCGCTTTTCATATCCAAGTGCCCATTCAAAGTTATCCATGAGTGACCATTGGTAATAACCCTTAACCGGGGCACCTTGATCAATAGCCTTTGAAACGGCCTTCAAATGAGTACGGAGGTAGTCGATTCGACGAAGATCCCTAATTCGACCCTCACTATCTGGTCCATCGCCATATGCCACGCCATTTTCAGTAATATATAAATCTGGCAGTTTGTCACCGTGTTCTTTATGCCAACGCACTAGTAAATTCTCTAAACCCTCTGGTGTTAGAGGCCAACCCATATCGGTCAATGGGCCACTCGGAGTTTCATTACTAGCAGCCACAAATAGAGATGAGATTGAGTGCCATTGATCTAAACCCTCAACTTCAGCTCCGACTCGACTATCGAAGTAAAAGTTAATTCCAATGAAATCATTTTTGACTCTTGCCGCTTGCAGGTCGCCCTCCTTTATGACTGCACTTAACTCTGCGCCAAACTTTTTCAATAAAATCTCGGGATAACTCCCATACATAAATGCATCCATCCAGAATCGATTTTGTACTGCATCTAATACTTCTGCAGTATGTGCTTGGAAGGGATCATTCGCATCATCGGGAACGTAGTTAGCTTGGTTTAGAACTGGACCAGTTAAAATATCACTTCGAACCGCACGCATTGCATTCGTTGATGCAGCATGGGCCAGCACCGTGTGATGTGCAACGGCAAATGCAGATGCTCGATCCTTTATTCCCGGTGCATGGATACCAATGCCATGTCCGAGCCAGGCGACGACCCAAGGCTCATTGATTGGGGTAAATTTCTTAACACGATCGCCAAAATGCTCGACGACGGCCGTTGAATAATCAGCAAATCGGCTAACGATGTCGCGATTAACCCAGCCACCTTTATTTTCCAGCGCCTGTGGTAAATCCCAGTGATACAACGTTGCCAAAGGCTCGATACCGGCTTCAAGCAGGCTATCGATCAATCGATCGTAGAAATCAAAGCCACGTTCTTCCCTCACCCCATCGCCTAGTGGAAACATTCGAGGCCAGGCAAATGAAAAACGATAACCCTGCAGGCCAATCTCCTTCATTAAGGCGATATCTTGGGGGTAGCGGTGGTAATGGTCATTGGCGACATCGCCCGTATCTCCATGTGCCACTTTGCCCGGAGTTTTTGAGAATGTATCCCAGATCGAGACCCCCCGCCCATCTTCTTGGGCAGCGCCCTCGATTTGATAGCTCGAAGTAGCCGCACCCCAGATGAAATCAGTTGGAAAACTCATGGCATGAGCCTATAACGTGGTTAATAAGATATGTATGTTTTCACTTTTTACCCCTTTTGTGCTTAAACTTCCCTAGTCTTCGCGCCAACTAACTCGACTAGGCGTCCTGAAACTCCAATGGAGGAGAACTTATGCGTGCTTCAAGCACCGTATCACTCGTACAAGTAACTGGATCAAACCTCAATCTCGTCTATGTAGTCCTTGCGATTTCGCTCGGGGCGTTAGGTATTGCCTACGCATTACGCGCGCAGGTTTTGGCCGCATCTGATGGCACAGCCAAGATGCGTGAAATCGCAGAGGCGGTTCAAGAGGGAGCTGCCGCTTTCTTATCACGCCAGTTCCGAACTCTTTCTTATTTTGTAGCAATCGTCTTCGTACTTCTATTCGCACTTCCCGGAGATGCCGAAATTCGTATCGGTCGATCAATCTTCTTCCTAGTCGGTGCGGCGTTTTCTGCTTTGGTCGGTTACAACGGCATGTGGCTTGCAGTTCGCGCAAATGTACGCGTTGCAGATGCAGCACGTCATCAGGATGATCAGAAGGCCGTTCAAATCGCTTTCCGCACTGGCGGAGTCGTTGGTATGACCACGGTGGGTCTTGGTCTTATCGGCGCCTCACTTGTTGTCATTATCTACCGCGAAAATGCACCATCGGTTCTTGAGGGCTTCGGCTTTGGCGCAGCGATGCTCGCGATGTTTATGCGCGTTGGTGGCGGAATCTTTACTAAGGCCGCAGATGTTGGTGCGGACCTAGTTGGTAAAGTTGAGAAAAATATTCCAGAGGATGACCCGCGCAACGCGGCGACGATCGCTGACAATGTTGGAGATAACGTCGGAGACTGCGCTGGAATGGCCGCAGATTTGTTCGAGTCATATGCGGTAACTCTCGTTGCCGCGCTGATTCTCGGTAAAGCCGCTTTCGGTGATGCTGGACTTATCTATCCATTAATCGTTCCAGCAATCGGAACCGTCACTGCGGTAATAGGAATCTTCCTAACAAAACTTCGCAGTACTGATAAATCAGCGATGAGCGCTATAAACCGTTCATTCTTTATTTCAGCCATCATTAGTGCAGGTTTAACTGCGCTCGCAACATTTACATACCTACCATCTGATTTCAAACTACTCACAGGTTTAACGCCAGATGCAGTAACTGCGGCTGGTAATACAAATCCTCGAGTACTCGCAATCGGTGCGGTATTAATTGGTATCGCACTTGCTGCAGCAATTCAGGTTCTTACCGGTTACTTCACTGAGACAGGTAAGCGTCCAGTAAATGACGTTGCCGCATCCTCTGAAACCGGCGCAGCAACCGTGATTTTGGCTGGTATTTCAGTCGGTTTTGAATCAGCTGTTTACAGTGCAATCTTAATTGCATCTGCAGTATTCGGCGCCTTCTTGCTTGGCGGTGGAAGTATTGTTCTCTCACTTCTTGCAATCGCACTCGCTGGTACAGGTTTACTTACAACGGTTGGCGTAATCGTGGCTATGGATACATTCGGTCCAATTTCAGATAACGCACAGGGTATCGCCGAAATGTCTGGCGATGTCGAGGGCGAAGGCTCAAAGATTCTTACCTCCCTTGACGCTGTAGGTAACACAACCAAGGCGATTACTAAGGGAATTGCAATTGCAACTGCAGTTCTTGCAGCTACTGCTTTGTTCGGGGCATTCACCGATGCAATTAAACAAGCCGTTCTCGATGCTGGACAAAAGAGTGTAGATCTTGCACTTCAGTACCAAGGAGTTCTCGATGTTGCTAATCCACGCAACTTAGTTGGATTAATTATCGGCGCGGCAGTTGTCTTCTTGTTCTCAGGTCTTGCTGTCAATGCAGTATCGCGAGCAGCGGGAGCAGTTGTTGTTGAAGTTCGTAAACAGTTCATTGAACACCCTGGAATCATGAAGGGTACAGAAAAGCCTGATTACGGTCGTGTTGTCGATATCTGTACTCGCGACTCACTACGTGAATTAGCAACTCCAGGTCTGCTTGCAGTCATGGCACCTATCGCAGTTGGCTTCGGTCTTGGCGTTGGCGCACTTGGTGCATACCTGGCCGGTGCAATTGGTACGGGAACTCTGATGGCAGTCTTTCTCTCTAACTCAGGCGGTGCGTGGGATAACGCGAAGAAGATGGTTGAAGATGGACATCACGGAGGAAAAAATAGTGATGCACATGCTGCAACAATCATTGGCGACACTGTTGGAGATCCTTTCAAGGACACTGCAGGCCCAGCGATTAACCCACTGATTAAGGTAATGAACTTAGTTGGACTTCTCATTACTCCAGCGATCGTCTCTCTAGCCCTCGGCGGAAGCACAATCATCAGCACGTTGATCGGCATTGGGGCAACCCTTGTCATCATCGCCGCTTTGATTCGCAACCGTCGCCAAGCAACAGCGATTCTGAACTAAACAGAGCTCGCACTTCCTCGACTAAAAGGACTACATGGCAAAAGTAAAAACTGACCTGATTAAGTTGGTGATTGTCGAATCACCGGCAAAGGCCAGGAAGATTGGCGCCTACCTCGGCGACGGATACGTCGTCGAGGCTAGCGTCGGGCATATACGTGATCTCCCTCAGCGTGCAGCCGATATCCCAAAAGAGTATAAAAAAATCGCTTGGGCTAAAGAGGGCGTCGATATCGAAAACGATTTCGCCCCCCTATATGTCATTAACCCAGATAAGCGGGCCAAGGTCGCTGAGTTAAAAGAGCTCATGAAAAACGCCGAAGAATTAATTCTGGCAACGGATGAGGATCGCGAAGGCGAAGCTATCGCCTGGCACCTAGTCGAGGTCCTGCAACCCAAAGTGCCGATTAAGCGCATGGTCTTTAACGAGATCACTAAAGAGGCGATTCAATCGGCCGTTGAAAATACCCGCGACTTGGATTACCACTTAATCGATGCTCAGGAAACTCGCCGCGTACTGGATCGTTTATTTGGTTACCGACTCTCACCTGTTTTATGGAAAAAAGTTATGCCGAGAATTTCAGCTGGGCGTGTGCAATCCGTTGCAACGCGTTTAATCGTTGAGAAAGAGCGCGAACGCATGGCCTTTATCTCATCGGGCTGGTGGGATTTAGCGGCAATCACGGCGCTGGGTTTTAACGCACGTTTATTAGAAGTTGACGGGAAAAAAGTTGCGTCAACAAGTGACTTTGGTGCCGATGGAGCGGTAAAAGAAAAATCTCTTGACAATATTTTATTACTCGATGAAACCGGTGCTAAGCAGTTAGTTGGTTCACTTAAATCCTCATCGCTCATTGTTAAGTCAATGGAGGAAAGCCCACGAACCGAGCGCCCTAAGCCACCTTTTACAACATCGACGATGCAACAAGATGCGGGCAGCCGACTTGGTTGGGGTGCACAGATAACAATGCGCATCGCGCAACGTTTATATGAAAACGGTTACATCACTTACATGCGTACCGATAGCGTCAACTTATCTGCTCAAGCTATCGATGCGGCACGCAAGGCTGCAAAAGCACTCTATGGCGCTGATCATGTTGCAGATAGCCCACGCATATATCAAGGTAAAACTAAAAATGCACAAGAGGCGCATGAAGCCATCCGCCCAGCGGGAGAAAGCTTTAAAACCCCTGGAGAGTTAGCCTCAGAACTATCACGTGATGAGTTCGCACTCTATGACTTAATCTGGAAACGCACCGTTGCATCGCAGATGGCCGATGCAAAGAAACTACAGATGCGTGTTGACTTTGATGCACAAACAAATGACGGCAAAGCAACTATCTTCCGCGCTAATGGATCGGTGATTACTTTTGCCGGCTTCTTAGCGGCCTATGATGAAATCAACACTGAAGAAAACAAAGAGGAAGAGAGCGAAGGTAAGCGCCTACCTGCGATGGCGCTTGGCCAAACCGTTAAAGTTAATGAATACACCTGCGAAGGCCATGAAACCAAGTCCCCAGCCCGTTATACCGAACCGACCCTTGTTAAGAAGTTAGAAGAGCTCGGTATTGGCCGCCCATCGACTTTTGCATCGATTATTCAAACGATTCAAGATCGTGGTTATGTCTATAAGCGTGGCCGCGCATTGGTGCCAACTTTCTTAGCTTTTTCAGTAACTGGTCTGCTTGAAACGCACTTCACAAAGCTAGTTGATTATGAGTTTACCGCCAGCATGGAAGAGGATCTAGACAAGATTGCCTCCGGTGAAGCTGGACGCGTGGATTGGCTGCGGGATTTCTTTTATGGTGTCGATGGACAGCCAGGATTAAATGAATTATCTGCAGACCTTGGTGTTATTGATGCACGAGCAACTAACACCATGAACTTATCTGACACGATTGAAATTCGTGTAGGTCGATACGGTGCATATTTGCAAGAGAACTTGCCCGATGAAGAGCGTAAGTTAGCAAATATCCCTGAGTCATTAGCACCCGATGAGTTAACACTTGCAAAAGCAATTGAGTTATTAGAGGCACCATCAGGTGAGCGCGATCTAGGAATTGATCCTGCAACTGGATTTCCTGTGATTGCAAAGAGCGGACGCTTTGGTCCATACATCACTGAAGTTCTACCCGTTGTTGAACCAGAGTTGACTGCAACTGGAAAAAAGAAGCGAAAGAAGGCCGATGCACCTAAAGCTAAAACTGCATCACTTCTTTCCACAATGACACTTGACACCGTTACCTATGAAGATGCGCTACAACTTCTCGCACTTCCGCGAACCCTAGGAACAAATTCAGCTGGCGATGAGATTACAGTGCAAAACGGACGTTATGGGCCGTACTTAAAGGCTGGTGTTGATAGCCGCACGTTGACCTCTGAAGATCAATTATTTTCATTGACTCTGGATGAAGCGCTAGAAATTTATTCGAAACCTAAAGAGCGACGCCGTGGTGTGGCTAAACCGCCAGTTAAAGAGTTAGGCGTGGATCCAGTAAGCGCGAAACCATTAATTATTAAAGATGGACGTTTCGGCATGTATGTCACAGACGGTGAAACAAATGCAACGCTTCGCCGAGGCGATACGGCAGAGGGCATGACTCTTGAGCGTGGATTAGAGCTCCTAGCGGGTCGCCGAGCCTGGGAGGCCGAAAACGGACCTTCGCCTAAAAAATCCCGGAAGAAGGCGGCTGCGAAGCCAAAGAAGGGCGACACCGCACCAACACTTACTAAGAATGTTATAAAGAAAGCTGGCGCTAAGAAGGCGGCGAAAAAAGCTGCGTCAGGAAAAGCGATAACGAAAAATGCAGAGTAACTACTTCATACCAGGGGATATAACTTTAATCCCTAGTTCTTTAGCGTTCTTAATCATGGCTTTGTCATACGTTATAACACCCTCAACTGATTTATCTAAGAAGATCACTGTTGCTATATGGAGTGCATCTAATGATTTCAGAGTTATTGAAGGAGAGAAGTTTTCAGCTACATTCAGGATAGCGGGATTTACAGGAGTCAAATCAATTCCATCAAGAATTATTTGAGCGTCAGTGATCTTTTCCGGAGCAATTTTGTGAAGTGTACGAATCACCTCTACTCGAGTTAAAACAGAACTCTTTATTGTGAAATCAATAAAATCTGTTAAGGCAACGGACTCCTTCTCTACAATTAGCAGCTTAAGAAGCGCAGAGCTATCTGCGTACCAACTCAATAGCGTGCCTCTGCGCGAATCTCCATAAGAAGTTCAGTGGAAGTTTTCTTACCCTTCAATTTGAACGTTGGTACCTCGAAATGTGTTATGGGATTTTCTGCAGGAATGATTAATCCTGCAGCGATATATTCCTCATAGAGAGATTTAGTAATTGGAACCAATCGAGCAACTGGAACTCCATGCTCTGTGATTTCAAATACAACGCCATCTTTTACTTGATCTAATATTTTTGATGCCGATTGGCGAAGTTCGCGAACGCCGACTGTTTGTGTAGTGATAGTTGCTTCTGCACTTTTCTCAGAAGGTCCTGACTTCTTTGTTTTTTTTGCCGCTGTGGTCATGGTTCACTGTAGCACAAAAGTATATTTGTGCTACACCTGATAACCCCCTTTAAATAAGGGGGTTTGAGCCTCTATAGGTCGCATCAGTACGCCCCGATAGACTTCGCGCCATGTCTAGAACTCTGCCAAACCCTGCCGCTCCGGCGCAGGATCTAACAAGGGGTGTTCTAGCGATTAGGCCCTTTCGAAAACTCTGGAACTCGATGGTCTTTTCCTCACTTGGTGATTGGCTGGGCCTTTTAGCAACAACAGCGTTAGCTCAACAACTCTCTGGCGGAGATTACACAACAGCGAACTTTGCCATTGCTGGTGTATTCATTGCACGATTATTACCCGCGGTTTTCTTAGGTCCAATCGCGGGTGTAATCGCCGATCGCTTTGATCGGCGTAAATTAATGGTCGCGTGTGATGTTATACGCTCTGCACTGTACATTTCCATACCACTGGCACAAAATTATTTTTGGTTATACACGGCAACTATTTTAGTGGAATGCGTAACGCTCTTTTGGTCGCCGGCTAAAGAGGCATCTGTTCCAAATCTTGTTCCGCGTGAAAAATTAGAGTCGGCTAATCAAGTCTCTTTGCTTGCCGCATATGGCACTGCGCCAATTGCCGCAGCTCTATTTACTCTACTCTCGCTCTTTACATCGGCCTTTGTCGCAATCATTCCGGGTTTTAGTGCAACGGCCGTTGATGTTGCACTGTATGTAAATGCAGCTAGCTTCGCTTTCGCCGCATTTACAATTTTCAACTTACATGAAATCCCTAAGGGTGCTGCAGCAAAACATGCCACCGAAACTGGAATTCTTAAATCCTTACTTGAAGGCTGGAAGGCCGTTAGTTCATCTAAAATTATTCGCGGCTTGGTCGTTGGAATGGTTGGCGCATTTATCGCCGCCGGCGCGGTTATCGGTTTAGCCCGAACTTTTGTTGGAGATTTAGGTGGAGGAGAAGCCGCCTATGGCGTACTTTTTGGCGCAGTTTTTACCGGTTTAGCTGGCGGTATTGCATTTGGTCCTAAGATTTTTGCACAGTTTTCTCGGAGACGATTATTTGGCGCATCACTAACAATCGCTGGCCTTTTTCTCGTTGTACTTGCGGCTATCCCTAACCTAGTTCTTGCCGTATTTACCGTTATTACATTAGGCGCTTTCAGTGGAATTTCATGGGTCACTGGCTTCACGATGCTAGGTATGGAGGTCGCTGACGATGTTCGCGGACGGACTTTTGCCTTCGTGCAAAGCCTGATCCGCGTGGTTTTAGTAGGCGTTTTAGCTATTGCCCCCTTGATCGCCGCCGCAGTTGGTCAAAACACATTTAGATTTCAAAACACACAGGTAAGTTATAACGGAGCCTCGGTAACAATTCTCCTTGCCGGTCTTATCGCTTCGTTAATCGGTATGGCCTCATATCATCAAATGAAAGATCGCCCAAATATCTCTCTCTGGTCAGATATTTCAAATGCACTTAAAGGTGAACTTGGCAGTATTACTGGCGAACCAACCAAGGGAATATTCATCGCCTTTGAAGGCGGCGAAGGCATTGGAAAATCTACGCAAGCGAAGTTATTGAAAGCATGGTTAGAACAAGAGGGCGAAAGCGTTGTTTTATCCCGCGAACCTGGGGGAAGTGATTTAGGAATTGAGATTCGAAAGATTTTACTCTCTCACTCAACTGGCGACATCAGTCCAAGGGCTGAGGCTTTGTTGTATGCCGCCGATCGCGCAAACCATGTCTTTAAGGTTATACGCCCAGCCCTTGCCAGAGGCGATGTGGTCATTAGTGATCGATACTTTGATTCATCGATTGCATATCAAGGCGCGGGTCGAATTTTAGAGCCTGGAGAAGTCGCTCGAATTTCGCGCTGGGCAACAGAGTCTCTATTTCCAACGCTTACAATAATCATCGACCTACCAGCAGAAATAGGCCTGGCGCGTTTACACAACAAAGATCGTTTGGAATCACAACCCTTAGATTTTCACGAACGTGTTCGACAGGAGTTCATACAACTCTCACTCTTAGATCCAGAACGATATTTCATTGTCGATGGCAATCAATCGATTGATGAAATACATACTGCAATTATCTCTCGTGTCAGTGAGATAGCCGCACTTAAGCGCAACGCCCGAGAAGATAAAGGCGCACTATTGCTGCGTCCAATACGCGCAGTTAATAAAGCGGTTAGGAGTACAGCTCAAAGGACTTCAGCAAGTGCAACGAAAGCCGTGAAGAGCAGTACTCAAGCGGTAAGAAAATCTGCCACAAAGGCGGGCAAGAAGCCTGTAGTGAAAAAGGCGGCCACCAAGAAGTGAGCTCAATAACGAGCGTTTACGAGAATTTAGTTGGACAAGCCCATGTGGTTGAAATTTTACAGAAGGCAGTAGCCTCAACAAGAAACGGCGAGAGCAACTCTGAAGAGGGAATAAATAACCAGATGGTCCATGCCTGGCTCTTTACCGGTCCGCCAGGATCTGGCCGATCAACGGCCGCTATAGCTTTTGCTCAGGCCCTTGTTTGTCCAAACGATGGCTGCGGAGTATGCAATGCCTGTCGCAGCGTCGTACATGGCGCACACCCCGATGTTGAGGTTGTGCGTACAGAGGGTTTATCGATCAAGGTTGATGAGGTGCGCGAACTCCTAGCCCGCGTTGCATGGGCGCCTTCGATGGGCGGCTGGCGAATAGTAGTGATGGAAGATGCTGATCGACTAACCGAATCTGCGGCAAACGCGCTACTAAAAGCGATTGAGGAGCCTGGCAGCCGCACGGTCTGGCTTTTGTGTGCACCGACTTTGCATGATGTTTTGCCGACGATTCGTAGCCGATGCCGTCACGTGCAGTTAGTTACACCTTCGACTGCCGCCGTTGCACGGGTTCTGGAAAACCGCGATGGAATCAATCCGGCGATGGCTGACTTTGCCGCCCGCGTAAGTCAAGGACATATCGGTCGTGCGAAATATTTAGCTAAGAACGAAGCGGTGCGCAACACCCGCACCACGATTATGAAACTTCCGCTTTCATTGAAAGGAATCTCATCGGCCTTTGCAGCGGCCCAAACGCTGATCGATCTAGCAACGGAACAGGCACAAACATCAGCTGATGAGCGTAACCAGAGTGAGTTAGATGCTTTATCCCTTGCTTATGGAAAAGGTGCAACCGGTCGCGGTATGGCAAGCGGCGCCAGCAAAGCAATTAAAGAGTTAGAGAAAGAGCAAAAAACTCGTAGCACACGAATGGTTCGAGATAGCCTTGATGCTGCGCTTCTGGATATTGCGACTTTCTACCGCGATGTCATGATGGTGCAAGCCGGTAGCGTTGATGCATTAATAAACAAAGAGATCGAACATCAGATCACCACATATGCTAAAAACACTAAGGCGCACATGACGATACATAAGATCAATGCAATTATGGAGGCACGCACGAACTTGAGCCACAATGCTGCGCCACTCCTAACCATCGAAGCTCTAATGTGTGTCCTTGCCCGTTGAACAAGAGACAGGTCTTGAAATCTTAAAAAATAAATGCGCGCTAGTTATTGCAATAACTGCTCTCTTACTCTCAAGTTGTTCGTCAACTGCTAGGGCACCATTTCCAACGGCTAGCAACGACGTTTCGAAATTAGCGTGGAAAAGTTGTAACGGTGGTTTTCAATGCGCGACGTTAAAAGTTCCTATCGACTACAGCGATGCTTCACTGGGTGAATTCGATATTGCAGTACTTCGCTACAGAGATCAGAATCAGCATGAGCGACTTGGTTCACTCGTCGTTAACCCAGGTGGACCTGGAGTAAGCGGGATTGAATTCGCCCTTAACGCCGAATTCCTTCTGAACCCTGAGATCTTGGAGCGCTATGACATCGTAGGCTTTGACCCACGTGGGGTAGGCCAATCCACGGCTATTCAATGCCTAAACGCCTCAGAACAAGATGCCTTGCTATCTGGTGATCCAAAGCCCGATAACGACGCCGAATTCGCTCAGGCGATCATTGAGACCCAAAGCTTTATAGATGAGTGTGTAGATAAGGTACCCAACCTTGCTCACTTTTCAACACGCGATGCCGCCCACGACATGGAGCTACTGCGCCAAAGCCTCGGTGACGCGAAACTCAACTACATGGGTTTTTCATATGGAACATATTTAGGAACTCTATATGCCCAAGATTTTCCAGAGAAAGTGGGCCGTTTTGTTTTAGATGGAGCTATTCATCCAGGTATTTCAATTGAGCAACAAACATTAGTTCAAGCTATTGGATTTGATAAAGCCCTCGCTAACTTTATGACCGATTGTTTTAAAAATGAGAACTGCCCATTGCCTATTGATGCAACCCCACAATTCTTTATCGATCTGTTTAGTAGAGTTTCGAATCAACCATTAACAACAACTGATAAAACTACAAGGCAGAAGCGTCAGATAACAGAGGGACTCGTTGTGACAGGGACGGCAGCCGCACTCTATGACGATGAAACAGGTTGGCCGCAATTACGAAATGCAATTTCACAAGCGTTACTCGGAGATGGAACGGGTTTTGCTCAGTTGGCCGATGGGTACAACGGGCGAAAGAGTGATGGAACATATAAAGACAATCAAAATGATGCCAACATAATTATTAACTGCTTAGATTGGCAGCAGATTCGAAGTAATGAAGCCATCCGTCTGGCTTCAGCGAAGTTTGCTAAGGCCGCTCCAGTATTTGGTCCCTATGTTGCCTTTAGCGGAATCACATGCAACACATTGAATCGGAGAATTAATCGTACGGTGATTACCATTGATCACAACTCTGCTCAAATTGAAAATACAGCGACCCCTGTTCTGATTATCGGAACTACCCAAGATCCTGCGACACCATATTTGTGGGCCAAAGCACTTGCCGCCTACATTAAAGGCTCTCGTTTAGTCACTTTACGCGGTGAAGGCCATACCGGCTATGGCCGGGGCTCTGCCTGTACTGATGACGCCGTAGATGCATATCTGGTATCTGGCGATATTCCGACTCAAAACATTACCTGCACCCAGTAACTTCTATCTAAAGATTGGGGTATTCGTTTCGCGCGAAGCCTCTTCCACACAAAGATTTTCTAAAGTGAGTTCTTCAATCTCTTTAACCTTTAATTTCGATAAATCCCATAATCCAACACATGACCAATCTGGATTGTAAAAACTCCACCACGAGACACCTGAACTTCCATTATTTGTATAAACCTTCAGCGCCCACGATTGTGTAACTCCTCGATCACGCGATACCACCCGAGATGGTCGAATTTTCAGTTTCAGCAAATTAGCTGCATCATCCATATCAAAAATAACGCTCTCTGGTTTGAGAGTGTAGGTCGCAATCACCCAACGGCTTTCAGGAAGAGTTTTTATTGGGCGAAGCATCATTGAATCCCATACAGATAGAAAACCAAAACTCTCTGAAACTGCACAACTCCCACTTGTGGCTAAATAGCCAACGGCGTAGTGGTTCAAGTTATCAACGCGCGCCATACCTTGATTTGGTGGAAAGTAAAGAGGATGCCCAGGTTCACCTTTCCTTGCATCTGGTACAAATGGAATGACACGAAATAAATCGAGCATTTATGCAAATGCCCCAGTTGACAATGCACTTATTGCGGGAATCACAGAGGCAAGACCATTAACTTGAAATACATTGATAGGGGATGCTCCGCCTAAATGTGCGTTCGGATTTTGCAACCATTGTTCTATTTGATCAGGATATAAAGTTAAGGATAATTGATCGATAATGTAATCAAGGTCGATGAGTTTTTGTTGATTGATAAGCGATGCTTGTTCATCACCTTCACTCCAACGAGACGTTTGACTTTGGTTGACCTGAATTATTCGGGCAAGAGAGTTATTACCAAAAATTGCGGCTAATTTTTTCGTGCGCATTTGGGCATTAACCAGATAAATGCCATCGGCATCTGCCTTAATCTTTATTGACCGCTTTCCAGACACTGCTTGTTTCTCTTTTTTAACTCCGGCCATAGAAACCCCCTACCCAATGATAATCGTTGGGTAACTCTTTGAATACCTGTATGTAAAACAGCCATTTTCGCCCCTTTCAGCGTATAACCGAAAGCATCCGTGAAACCACAGAAAAAGTTAGCTCGAAATCCACCGCCCAACCCATTGCTAATCGCCCTATTTATGGTAAAGAGCACCCCATTTCATAGGGCAAGATATTACCTATGCGCTTAGACCATGTTTCATACGTAACCTCCCATGATCAATTGGCCGACACTGTTCAGCGCTTAGGTTCGCGTCTTGGCAGTACTTTCGTCGATGGCGGAGTCCACCCAAGATTTGGTACTCGCAACTTCACACTGCCGCTTCAAAATGGCCACTACATAGAAGTTGTATGTCCACTCGATCACCCAGCATCAGATTCATCACCATTTGGAATGGCCGTCTCACGAAGGGCTGCAGAAGGCGGCGGTTGGCTTACATGGGTAGTTGCTGTCGATGATGTTGCCGCAATTGAAACTCGTTTAGGTCGCTCGGCAGTTGAAGGTCACCGCACAAAACCAGATGGAACTGATATTCGTTGGAGGCAGATTGGCGTTCTTGGAACTTTAGAGGACCGTCAACTTCCATATTTTATTGAGTGGACTGAAAACCACCACCCATCAACAGATGGAAAAGCCGTTGCAAAGATATTAAAAGTTGAAATCGCTGGAGATGAAAAGACTATTACTGATTGGCTGGGCTCTGATGCCGCCGCAGCACTTGGCAGTAACGTAGAAGTTGTTTGGCTATCACCTGCTGAAAATGAAGGTGAAAATGGAATCGTTGCTGTGCATCTGAGTACGCCTACCGGCATTGTTCGCCTCGACTAATTCACAAACAACTTATTGCTGAAGCACAGTTGTGCTTTGCCCAGCAACGTTAATACTAGCCATCGTGCCTGAACTAATTACTTTAGTTCCAGCCTTGTCACCGGCAACAACAACTGACCATTTGCCAACTTTCGGAAGCTTGATGTTTTGCGCAGTTGCATTTGGATTATGAATTACAACAATACTTGCGGATCTATCCCTTACAGCTTTACCGGTAAGCGAGTACATAATCACACTATTAGGAAGGGCGTAGAACTTCAGATTCTTAATAACCTGCGCCTCCGTTTTCATTCTAAAGGCCGGGTGGGCTTTGCGAAGTGCGATTAAACCCTTGAAATACTTGTATGTTGTTATGTTCGACGCCTTGGTGCTCCACTTAAGTGAGTTCACGGCATCAGATGATTTATAACTATTCTCATCACCGTTTTTACTACGCAAAAACTCTTGCCCAGCTTGAATAAATGGCAGCCCTTGCGCCAATAAGGCTATCGAGGATGCAAAACGTGACATCTGCGCTACTTGTGCAGGCGTTGAGTTTGGAACACTTCCTGAAATCTTGTCGGCTAACGTTAAGTTGTCATGGGATTCGACATAGTTAACAGATTGTCCCGGTGCAATAGTTGTCCACTTAGTAGTGATTACATTTGAATATGCAGTGTTTCCAGTAATACCTGCCATGACACTGTTTATCGATACAGGGATACCTGTTGCAAAACCTCGATCTAAACGATCAAAGACTGAACCTTTAATCCCATCGCGTAATTGATCATTAAACATCGAAACCCCAGGTAAGAGATCAATATTCATCTGCCCCGCCCGATCTTTTTCGGGCAGGGTTCCCATGTTCCACCCTTCGGCGATAATGATGATGCTCTTGTCAATCTTTTTCAGAGCCGCAGTAATTGCAGTGACAGTATCGATATCCATTAAACCCATTAGGTCAAAGCGGAAGCCATCAAGGTTGTACTCACTTGCCCAGTATTTAACTGAATCCACGATAAATTTACTGACCATCGACCGCTCTGACGCTACATCGTTGCCTATGCCACTTCCATTAGTCAGAGCGCCGTTGCTATCGGTTCTAAAGAAGTAGCCCGGAACAATCTGGTTTTGACTAAAGCTATTAACGTCAAAGACGTGGTTATAGACAACGTCCATATTCACGCGCAGACCTTGATTGTGAAGCGCCTGGATAGCTGATTTCAATTCAGTAATACGCACCGTCGGTTTAGTTGGATCTGAGCTATAAGAGCCTTCAGGGACGTTGTAATTCTGAGGGTCATATCCCCAGTTAAAGGTAGGGTTCTTTTCATCGACCGAAGCAAAGTCAAAGACGGGCAACAGTTCAACATGGGTCACACCAAGCTCTTTAATCGATGCAACTGCAGTCGAAGTTCCAGATTTGCTAGTTTTTGTCTCAGTGAAGGCTAAATACTTTCCGGCATTTACGGCTTTAACTCCACTAGATGAATCGATTGAAAGATCGCGAACATGAAGTTCGTAAACGACGGCATCCGATGGCCTGCCGCTAAATTTTGGCTTCTTAGTTGACCACCCTTTTGGATCTGTCTTTGAGAGATCAACGACGACGCCCCGTAAACCATTAACGGTCGTTGCACGAACATAGGGGTCAACCGCTTCGCGCATAACCCCATCGACTGTAACACGGTAGTTATAAATCAAACCATTCTTATCACCGCTTAGTGATGTCGTCCACGTTCCATTTACATCACTTTTCATCGCAACAACAACTCCAGTTGATGCATTACTTTCGGCCGAAGCATATGTAACCATTGAAACCTCGGTTGCTGTCGGTGCCCATACGCGAAATGCAGTTTTACTTTTGCTATATGTATTTCCTAAATCATCACCTTTATAGGTGTACTTCTTTGAAAACTCTAACGAGTCGTAAATCTTTGCCTGCGCAATAGCAGGATTTTCCTTAACCGCCTCAGTTGGCAGCGAGTAGTGAATCTGTGTATCACCTTTGCGCAGCCAGACTTCTGCCTTTCCATTTGCATCAAAAACGCTGATAAAACGATCGGCGTCGACATCTTTTTGTGCCCAATCATTCAAGCGAACGATGATGCCAATATCGTCAAAACCCTTCATGTCGGGAATCTCTAAAGTTAAAACTTTGCCAAAACTGTCATCGCCATTGAACTGGACTCCTTTTGGATCAATGGATTTGTCTAAGGCGTTATTAGATGAGTTCTTCCAGAGCCACAAGTTCCAGCCTGCATAATCACCGGCTGGGCGCTGGTAGTGCACAACTAGCTTTACGACATCAGGCGCTGCCGCTGAACTAATGGCCGGCATCACGATGCCCGCCAGGACCGTGATTAGTAGCCCTACTAAGGTGGTACGGGGAGTTCTAAAGCCAGGTTGAATTCTCATAGACACAATCTAACCAGTACTCAGGTCCCTTCACCTGAGTGCCCTGTTGGCGCGGGAATCCTTTTACCCTTACTCAATTCTTGTAATCAATTTGTTTCATCTTTTAAAACCTAACAGTCAGGGTGTTAGGTTTAACATTTCTCTTTAAGCGGATTGAGCGTAAACCGAGTTTCAATTTCCATAAAACCTAACAGTCAGCGTGTGAGGTTTATCGTTTATTTTCGGCAGTTCGAGGTCAAGAAACTTCTGGAATCTTCAATTCCAACGGCTTGGCACGAGATTCAAATTGTGGCTACAATGTAGCCACATCAAGAAATGGAGCCTCAATAATGCTTGCAGATTCAGTAGTTCGAGCCCGCGTAAACGGCAAACTCAAAGAAGAAGCCGCCGACATTTTGGCCGCCGCCGGCCTCACCCTTTCTGATGCCTATCGAATGATGCTTATCCGTGTTGTGCAGGACAAAGCTCTGCCATTTGACCCACTTATTCCAAACAAAAAAACCATCGCCGCTATGAAGGCCGCACGAGCTGGGAGGGTGAAAAAATCTAAAAACCTTAATGATCTATTTGGCGAACTGAATGCGAACACTTGAGCACGCCTTGTTTAGTTCGATTCTTGAAGGTTGATCCTGAAGGCTACATCCAAAGTCAGCGATTCGCTCTCAGAGATTATTGGTAGAGGGACAATATTCAGGCAATTAACGCTTTAGTCAGTGTAGGAAGATATTGTTAATACATGAGCTCGATTCCGCAAAATGAACTCTTACAACTTCTGGCCATGTCCATTGCACCAGATAAGAAGACTTCTACGTTCAAACTAATTGACGATATTCGTCTCTCCGGAGGAATTAGCGCCGTATGGGATCAGAAGTTTTCAACCACGTTGTTTGAAGATGAAATTGGCCGGAAATTGCTCGAAGATGCAAGCGATGTTATTGCTAGATCAAAAACCGCAGGCTTAAGAATGCTTTCTTGTTTCGACTCAGATTATCCAGAGCAGTTAGCGACAATTCATGAAATGCCGGCGGTTATTTGGATCAAAGGTATCTTGAAAGTAGAGACTCAAGCTTTGAGCGTGGTGGGAACAAGAACACCATCGGAATGGGCACTGAGTTATGTGGCAGATTTGATTAAGGGTTTAAGAAATTCGGATGTTACAATAGTTTCTGGATTAGCTTTAGGTGTGGATACTTGCGCGCACACAGAGGCGCTGAAGCATGGTATGAGAACAGTTGCCATACTCGGAAACGGTCTTGATATTTCTTATCCACCAACAAATATGAGTTTACAAAACAGGATTGCTAGCGAGGGATTGGTTCTTTCTCAATTCCAACCAGGGTTTTCGCCCACTAAATACTCATTTCCGATGAGAAATGCCGTTATGTCTGGTTACAGTCGAGCCAGTCTAATTGTTGAGGCTGGTGAAAATAGTGGAACTCGAATTCAAGGTCGAGTAGCTATTGCTCATGGTCGTTCAGTAATTCTAACCCAACGAGTTGTAGACCAGACTCTTTGGGCAAAGGAGTTAAGTAAGCACCCAGGCGTATTTGTGGCACAAAATGTCTCTGAAGCCATTGATCTTGCTCTTGAATATTCACAACCTATTCCTCAAGTGGTTCGTGAACTAATATCTCAAATAGTTTAGTTCCATGGATAAGGAAGCGCTTAGCGCGTATGCAGATTATTTGAGAAGAGTTGTGGGTGGTTACCTCTACGGTACTCAACAAGGCAGTGATTTTTGCGAAGTGTGTAGAACTCCAGTGAATGGGTACAGTGTGTGTAAAGCTTGTAACAGTGCTCGAGTTGCGTCAATCGCACAAGGACTCCAATTAGCAGACCATGTTTACCCAATTGCGTATGCTAATAATAATTCTCAATCGATGCTCTTGATGCATGGCTACAAAGAGAATTTTGATCCTGAGTTAGAACCCAGCGAACTCTATTTGAATATCATTCTATTAATTATAACTGCCATTGGGCTTCACATTAATTGTATTCAGAATCCAATTCAATCAATTACCTATGTACCTTCGTCTAAAGGACGGGTATCACACCCTCTACGAAGAGTTACTGAATATCTTAGTCAAGAGTTTAACTTAGAGTTTGTAGAAGCAAAATATGTTCTTCCGACAGAATCTGAAAGCAGAGAGTTAAATCCAGATCAGTACGAGTTGCATTCAATTTCTAGGGCTCTCGGCCATACTCTAATTCTTGAAGATACGTGGACTACTGGCGCGCACGCACAGTCATTGGCAGCCAAACTCAGAAGTTTAGGAGCAAATGAGGTTAGTGTTCTAGTTGTAGCACGATGGCTTCGAACTGATTGGCCTGCAACGAGTAGGTTTGTTGCGGGAGCAATCAATGACAAAGTTTATGAACCCAATGATTGCCCTTTTTCTTTCAACCACTGCAAATTAGTTCTATAAATTTGCTCAAAATGCGAACCCTAAACACGCACTCACCGACTCCCTAAATCGCTTTGCGATTACCAATCTTGATGATGAGGATACTTAACTGCTTGCTGCTAAATGAGTAGATAATCCGGTAATCACCAACTCGGATGCGATAGCCCTCTCGGCCCGTGAGTTTCAAAGCTTTAGGCGGTAGTGGGTTATCGCCGAGCAGTTCAATCACTCCGATTATCCTCAATCGATCTCTCTTTGGAAGCGTGTGGAGATATTTCTCGGCCTGTTTTTTTACTGTAATTGTGTATCTACTCAAAACAATCCAAGGTCCTTTTTAACCTGCTCCCATGGAATCGATGGATCGTTTTCAGTTGAGGCCTTATCAAAATCCACTATGTCTTCAAGCTCTTCCATTGATTCAACAAATTTTTCATAGAGTGAGGGAGTAATAAGGACTGCGATTGGCTTGCCGTGTCTAGAGATAGTAACGGGCCGCTTTTCAGCCAAGGCAATGGCACCAGATAGTTCGGCTCGGGCTTCAGATATAGATAAATCGGTCATGCAAATATCGTACCAAATACTGAATAATTTGTACAAATTAATCCCCTGAGTGATACCTATACTCGCTCCATGAGTTTTAGCGCCGGCCAATTCGCGCTCCTTGGG